>CAYPJC010000051.1:0-9814 GCA_964410855.1 uncultured Flavobacteriales bacterium
CAATCCCGGTGTAATAAACATTCTTAAAAGGGGGCATTTGCTTATACTCATATCCAGCCATAATCATTCTTGCCACCCAAAAGAACATGATTTCAGGAGCAGTTACTAAATCATTCGTAGGATAATAGTATTTCAAGTCAGGATTGTCTGGTTTTTTAAACCCATCAAAAACAGATATAGGCCATAACCATGAAGAAAACCACGTATCTAATACATCTTCATCTTGCCTTAAATCAGCCGGTGTTAGCTTTGGATTATTGCACTTATCTTTTGCTAATTCCAATGCCTTTTCAGCTGTTGTTGCAATAACAAAATCATTGACTCCATCACCATAATAGAATGCAGGAATTCTTTGTCCCCACCATAATTGCCTAGACACGCACCAATCTTTAATGTTGCTCATCCAATGTTTGTAGGTGTTTTTTGTATTTTCTGGATAAAACTTAATGGTACCATCCATTACATGATCTAATGCAGGTTTTGCCATTTCTTTCATATTCAAAAACCACTGAAGTGAAAGCTTTGGTTCAATTACTGCGTCGGTACGCTCAGAAAACCCAACTTTATTTATCAAGTCCTCTACTTTATCAAGAACTCCCGCTGTCTTTAAGTCTTTTGCAATTTGTTTCCTAACAGCAAATCTATCCTGACCGATATATAATTTCGCATTCTCATTCAATGTGCCATCATCGTTAAGAATGTCAATACTAGGTAAATTGTGCTTTAATCCTAGTTCATAATCATTGATATCATGTGCTGGAGTGACTTTAAGGCATCCTGTACCAAATTCCAAATCAACATAATCGTCTTGAATAATTGGTATGCTTCTTCCTAAAAGGGGAATAATTGCCTTTTTGCCTTTTAGGTGAGAATATCTACTATCGTTAGGATTCACACAAATTGCAGTGTCCCCTAGTATAGTTTCAGGTCGGGTTGTGGCAATTGTTATTTGTTCTGATTCACCTTCAATTTGGTACTTTATATAATACAGTTTAGAATTTACCTCTTTGTGAATGACTTCCTCATCAGAGAGAGCCGTTTGCGCTTTAGGATCCCAATTTACCATACGAATCCCCTTATAAATCTTTCCCTTATTGTACAAGTCAACAAAAACTTCAATAACTCCATCGGAAAGATCATCTTCAAGCGTAAAACGGGTTCTTTCCCAATCGCATGATGCACCCAGACGCTTTAATTGTTCCAAAATTGTCCCACCATATTCTTCAGTCCACTCCCAAGCATGCTTTAAAAAGTCTTCTCTACTTAAAGTGGATTTTTTTATTCCCTTTTCTTCAAGCCTCTTAACTACTTTGGCTTCAGTAGCTATAGAAGCATGATCTGTACCGGGAATCCAACAAGCATTTTTCCCTAAAAGCCTAGCTCTTCTAACCAATACATCTTGAATGGTATTATTAAGCATATGCCCCATATGCAATACTCCAGTTACATTAGGAGGTGGAATTACAATGGTATATGGTTCTCGATCATCAGGCTCAGAATGAAATAAATTAAGATCCATCCATCTTTGATAAATTGCCTGATCTCTTTCAATATGATTGTATTTTTTAGGAAGTTCCATGTGTTTCATTTTGAAGCTGCAAAAATATAAAAGCAGTCTGGAATGAAGCACTGTATTACAGAATACTTCAAACTCTTTTAAACGCTAAAAACCAACATTTATCAAATTTTAACCCTAGATAGTTGTTAAAGAAGTGTTAAAGCAGAAGAAGCTTAAGGTTTTCATGTGTATTTTTGAGTAAATATATTTTAAAAATCTAAACAAATTATGAAAAAATTAACCACTACTCTTTCTTTATTTTTCTTTGCAGTAGCTGCAATATTTGCACAATCAACAGTAAATAAAGTCGAAACAAATGGAGGTGCTGAAATCACTTTTGAAAAAGAAGTTATTGATTACGGAACCATTGCTCAAAATGCTAACGGAATTCGAACTTTTAAATTTACAAATACTGGAAATGCTCCATTAATTATTTCAAATGCAAAAGGTTCTTGCGGATGTACAGTACCTACTTGGCCAAAGAAACCTATTAACCCAGGTGAAAGTGCTGAGATTTCAGTTAAATATGCAACAAGTAGATTAGGACCAATAAATAAGTCCGTTACAGTTACTTCAAATGCAACAACGCCTACAAAAGTTCTTCGAATTAAAGGAAATGTTAGAGAGTCAGCGGATAATACGCCGGTAAAAAAGACGCCGGAATTAACTCCACTAGCTAACTAATAAATCAATATTTAATTGAGAAAGAGCCCTCAGCATATTCAATGTTGGGGGCTTTTTGATTTAAAAAATGAAACAAAAAGACAGTACTTTAGTATAAAACCTTAAAAAGATAGTTTAATTAAAATCCTATGAAAAATTCACTTCTTCCCTTTATTGCCGCTCTTCTATTTTTAAATTCTTGCCAAAAGGAGAAGGATGAAATTGAAGCTACTCAAATAAGTATAGAAGCCATAGAAGATAATATTGAATTTGAAAATGCTTTTAGTGGGATAGAAAATGTTATTGTAGACGTTACAGGCAAACCTTTAGATAATGCAAATTATCAATTTAAAAATTGCGCCAATATTTCAGTTAGCCCTTCTTGGTCATCAGGCATTTTTCCAAAAACAATTACTGTTGATTTTGGAGACACTAATTGCCTGGGAACAGATGGAAATTACAGAAGAGGAAAAATTATCGTTAGTATTTCAGGCCTTTACAAAGATAGCGGCACTGTGATTAATACTTCCCTAGAAAATTATTATCAAAATGACAATAAAATTGAAGGGGCTAAAACAAAAACCAATCTAGGAAGGAATATAAGTGGAAACTTAGCATTCATTGTAACTCTTGAAAATGGGGTTCTTACGCATGTCAATAATTACAGAATCAGTTGGAGAAGCACCAGGACTTCAGAGTGGATTAATGGAGAGAATACTCCATTGAACATTCTTGATGATGAATATGAAATTGATGGTGCTGCCAATGGCGTAACTCGAAGTGGAAAATTATTTACGATGGATATCATTGAGAATCTAAATATTAAATTAGATTGCCGTTGGATACGTTCAGGTATCATATCAATCAAACCTGAAGAATTCAGCTCTAGAACAGTAGATTATGGAAATGGAGATTGTGATCGAATCGTTACCTATACAGCAAACGGGAATAGTTTTCAATTTTCAATGAGGTGAATTTTTTTTAGTCCTAAATTCTAAAAACAAAATACCATTGTTACACTAGCCAATAATCCCCTTCATGGGATGAAATTAGTTGATATCGTAGAACATCTGTATCAGAAATAAGGATGAAAAGAACTTAAAAATCTAGTTAATATTTGATATTTCATCAGATTCGCTCCAGATAACGTTGCAAAATTATCGTTGCACTCACTTTATCTATTAATGACTTATCACTCCGTTTCTTCTTTCCAACTCCACCTGCTATCATAGTTTCTAAAGCTAGCTGTGAAGTATTTCCTTCATCTTCTCTTTCTATGTTTAGATTAGGAAATCTCTTTTTCATAAAATTGATTAGTGGGACTATGCTTTTTTCTATATGAGAAGATTCTCCACTTTTTCGAATCGCGATTCCAATTACAACAGTCTCAATATTTTCTTTGACTAAATAACTTAAAAGAAAATCATTTAATTCTATCGTAGGAACTGTTGCAAGACCACTAGCTATAATTTTCAAGCTATCAGTTATTGCGACTCCTGTTCTTTTTGTGCCATAATCTAATGCCAAAATTTTACTCATTACCGGCCAAGTTACACTAAGAATATATTAAAATCTATTCTTATTAAATATTCTAATTTGGAACACTACCCATAAATCAATGCTTAATTTCGTTATCCAAACAAAAATTCAATGTACCCAACACTTTCAGATGCAATTAGAGATTTATTAGGTCTCAACATTCCTCTTCCATTTCCCACTTTCGGCTTTTTTGTTGCTATGGGCTTTTTAGTAGGAGCTTACTTTTGGACCTTAGAGTTAAAGAGAAAAGAAAAACTAGGATGGTTGAAATCAATGACAACCAAAGTTAAAATTGGTGAAAAAGCAAGTGCATCGGATTTAATCGGGAATGGAGCTATTGGTTTCTTTATTGGGTTTAAATTAGTTGAAGCTTTCTTCAACTATAGTTCTTTAGTTGAAAATCCTCAAGAATTTATATTCTCACTAAGGGGGAATCTTCTAGGGGGATTAGTTGGTTCGATTGCATTTGCTTACTCAAAATATAGAGAAAAAGAAAAACAGAAGCTAGCCCAGCCAAAACTAATCGAACAAATTGTTCATCCTTACGAGTTAGTAGGAAACATGACTATGATTGCCGCTATAGCTGGTATTTTGGGATCTAAAATATTTCACAACTTAGAGAATATCGCTGAATTTTCTGCTGACCCGATTGGCTCGCTTCTTTCATTCAGTGGGTTAAGTATCTACGGAGGATTAATTGTTGGTGGAGGATCTGTTCTTTATTATGCAGCAAAAAAAGGATTAACATGGATTCATGTGGCAGATGCTTGTGCACCAGGCTTGATGCTATCATATGGAGTTGGTAGAATTGGTTGCCAACTATCTGGCGATGGTGATTGGGGAATGCCTAACGATGCTCCAAAACCAGAGTGGATGAGTTTCTTGCCAGATTGGATGTGGGCGTTCGACTACCCTAACAATGTTCTTGGAGTAGATTTAAAGACTGACTTCCAAAACATGGGCTTAGAAAGCATCACAGGAAATGCATGGCCTACTCCTTTTTATGAAACTGTTATGGCAACTATCGTATTTGGTATCTTATGGAGTCTAAGAAAGAAAATACAGATCCCTGGAATTATTTTTTCTCTGTATCTTTCTTTCAATGGAATTGAGCGTTTTTTCATTGAAAAAATTCGAATTAACCCTGATTATCATTTTCTAGGAATACAAGCAACCCAGGCGGAAATAATTGCCGTTGCTCTATTTTTAAGTGGAATTGTGGGTGTTTTTTACTTTTCAAAAAACAAAGAAAAGTTTATTCCTAAAACAATCTAACAAATGATTTTGGATCTTGAAGAATTATGCTCTGATGTCATTGAGCTGAGTCGTGAAGTAGGTATCTTCATTAAAGTGGAAGAAAGTAAAGTAACAATTAAAGACATCGAAGAAAAATCTCTTAATTCTTTGGTCAGTTATGTGGATAAAACAGCAGAGCAAAAATTGGTTACTGAATTAGCCAAACTTTTGCCTGAAGCTGGGTTTATTGCTGAAGAAGGAACTTCCACAAAACAAGGAAAAAATTATAATTGGATTATTGACCCATTAGATGGAACAACCAACTTTTTACACGGCATCCCTACCTACTCTGTTAGCGTAGCTTTGCGGCATAAAAATGAAATTATTCTAGGGGTTGTTTATGAAGTAAATCGCGATGAGTGCTTTTATGCCCGAAAAGGAGTAAAAGCATTTTTAAATGGTGTCGAAATTCAAGTAAGTCAAACTAAAAATTTAGGAGATAGTTTATTGGCAACTGGCTTCCCTTATTACGACTTCGAAAAAATTGATGATTACTTTAATTTATTGAAGCATTTGGCTAAAAAAACAAGGGGCGTTAGAAGGATTGGTTCTGCGGCTGTTGATTTAGCCTATGTTGCTTGCGGAAGATTTGATGCCTTTTTTGAATATAGTTTGAGCCCTTGGGATGTTGCAGCAGGTGCTTTTATTGTGCAACAAGCAGGTGGCAAAGTGTCTGATTTCAAAAGCGGACAAGAATGGCTTTTTGGTAAAGAAATCGTAGCCTCAAATTTGAATATTGAACATAATTTGATTCGGTTAATTCATCAATTTATGGATTAGCATCAATTACCTTCAACGATTTTTTTAGAAATTTTTCAAAATTAGAAGTTTTAGCACCTGAATATAATTCGTATACACTTTTAGTTAGGGTATTCTCAAGATATAAGCAATCAATCGATTCATAAATAGGAGGATGACCAGGTTTTTCATAATCATATTCAACAAAAGATTGGTAGCTATAATATTTTAACAAATAAGTTTTATCACTTATTGGCACCTCTGCATCTTTGTCTACTATTTTCGTATTTACTTCACACATTGGAAGATATTTAGCCACTGCACTATTCTTTTCATCATTTTCTTTAACTACATAATCGAACGCATAATAATAGTTCCTACATAAGCCTTTAGATTTTTCTTTAGAAAATAATAACTTGGCAGCATTTATGTAATATATTGTGCTATACTTTAAGTCTTTAGGCTTCCCATATTTTCCTCCAAAAACTACTTCAGGGCCAAGGTGGTCAGTCGTTTCTCCTTCAGTATAATTTGATGGGTCAGCAAACTTATTTTCATATAAAGATTCAAGGGTTGCAGGCATAATAGTTGTTTCATTTCTATCAAGAACGAAAACTGTGTAATCATCATTCAGGTAGGAACCGCTAATTTGCAGAACATAATTTGCTCCCTTTTCAAATGCTTCATTTTTTAACTCTTCTGAAATGATGCTTGCACTAAAAGCTCTGTCTCCAAAATGATTTTTACCATTCATAACCAGATGATACTCCATCACATCAAGGCCTGCCATTTTACAAGCTTCTTTTGCAGTAAATATGGTCTTTTCAAACGAGTATAATTCTTCCTTTTTCTTAGAATTTCGAATTACATTTTCAATATTCTCAAACCCTCTATTAGCAATAAAAACGATTACTTTTCCAGAATATAAATCTTGTGGAAAAGACTCCTTCTTTGAAGATTTATTAGGAGATTTTAGTGACTCGATTATCCGTGCTTGAATTTCTTTCATTTGTTCTTCATTACATCTAGGGACTTCTATTTCTATTTGCGCAAATAGAGATGTAAATGATAGAATAAGGATGGTAGTAAGTAGATTTGATTTCATAAAAAGTTTATAATTATTAAAGTAAATATATTAAATTATTGAGCCAAAATGGCTTGACAAATAGGTAGTTTTATTAATTTATTCGATTCTCTCTCCACTTAGACCTTTCAGATAAACTAGTCTGCTGAGATACTTTCTCTTTCTTATTTGAAATTAAATATGCTGCCATTAATGTTGCAACTTCTTGTTCTTTTTCATCATTATTATCCAAATATTCAGGCTTAAAGTGATGGTTTATAAAATTAGTGTCAAAATTTCCGGAAATGAAAGCCTTATGCTGCAAAGTAAACTTGCAAAAACTTAAGGTTGTTTTTACCCCAACAATTTCATATTCGTCTATCGCTCTTAACATTCTTAGCCGAGCCTCTTCTCTATCTTTTCCAAATGTTATTAATTTGGCAATCATCGGATCATAATAGATTGGAATATCCATTCCTTCTTCAAAACCATCATCAACCCTAACGCCTAACCCTTGAGGTCTTACATATGTTTTCAAATTTCCAATATCAGGTAGGAAATTATTTTGGGGATCTTCCGCATAAACTCTAACTTCAAATGAATGTCCTTGAATTCTCAAGTCATTTTGAGAAAAGCTTAATTTTTCACCTCTAGCAACATTGATTTGCTCTCGAACTAGATCAATGCCAGTTATTTGCTCCGTCACTGGGTGCTCAACCTGCAAACGAGTGTTCATTTCTAAGAAGAAAAAATCGAGTTTTTCATCCAATAAAAACTCTACTGTTCCAGCTCCTACGTAATTACAAGACTTGGCAACTTTTACTGCAGCTTCTCCCATTTCTTTTCTTAGTTGTGGAGTTAAAACTGTGGAAGGAGCTTCTTCAATAACCTTTTGATGCCTTCTTTGAATAGAACATTCTCTTTCAAATAAATAAACAACATTGCCATGAGTGTCTGCTAAAATTTGAATTTCAATATGTCTTGGAGATCCAACATAACGCTCTATAAAAACAGCTCCGTCACCAAAAGAAGAAATAGCTTCTGATACAGCTCTATCCATCTGTTCTTTGAAGTCCTCCACTTTTTCCACTATTCTCATTCCTTTTCCTCCTCCTCCAGCACTTGCCTTAACTAAGATTGGAAAACCAATTTCTTGAGCAATTTTCTCAGCTGCTTCAACATCCGTAACTGCTTCATCAGTTCCAGGAATAAGTGGAATATTATATTCCTTTACAGCCGCCTTTGCAGCTAATTTGCTTCCCATTACTTCCATAGCCTCAGGCGAAGGGCCTATTAAAATAAGTCCTGCATCTTTAACTTTTCTAGCAAAATTGGCGTTTTCAGATAAAAATCCATAAGCTGGATGGATCCCATCTACATTTAATTCTTTGCAGATTCGTATTATTTCATCTCCTTTAAGATAAGATTCTGACGAAGGAGGTGGACCAATACGAACGGCCTCATCTGCAAAGCGAACAAATAAAGCATTTCTATCAGCATCAGAATATATGGCAACTGTCAGAATTCCCATCTCTTTTGCAGTTCTCATTATTCTTAATGCAATTTCTCCTCTATTTGCTATTAATATCTTTTGCATGAAATCTATTTTGTGCTAAATTAGGTATATTCGAATCTAATTTAGAACTCATGGAAAAAGCAATTTTTGAAGAGAAACAGCAGTTCAGACAATGGTGGATTTTATTAATTATGGTGATAAGTGTAAGCCTTAGTGTATATAGCTTTTTGCAGCCCGGAGACTCTGGCTCGGGTAATTCTTTATGGCCAACGTTGTTACTTATTTTAGCTATGTCTTCTATATTTATTGCTAAGCTCCAAACTCGAATAGATGAACAAGGCATTCATGTTAAATTTTTTCCATTTCACTTTTCATTCCGAACATATACTTGGGAAGATATTAACATGACCGAAGTCACAAATTATAGCCCAATAAGAGATTACGGAGGATGGGGATATCGTATTAGTTTTAAAGGAAAAGGCAAAGCATATAGTGTTTGCGGAAAAAAAGGCATTTGGCTCGAAACCTATTCAGGAAAGAAAAGAATGATTGGAACACAAAAAGCAGAAGAAGCAAATACGGTCATTCAAAGTTATTTGAACAAAAACTGATAATGCATTTATTTTATTCAACTCAAATCACTGATAATCAGATTGCATTAGATCAAGAAGAATCTCGGCATTTGTCAAAAGTTTTACGCTTAACAAATGGTGATAATGCTCAGGTGGTAGATGGCTTTGGAAATCTTTACGATTGTATTATAATAGAAGCTCATAAAAAAACCGCTACTCTAAAAGTTCTAAAAAAAAGAGTTTTAAATGAATTCCATGGAATTCACATTGCTGCTGCACCAACAAAAAACCTTAATCGTTGGGAATGGTTTTTAGAAAAATCTACAGAAATAGGAATAGATCATATCTCTCCCATAAACACTTTTCACTCAGAGAGAAAAGTTTTAAAAAAAGAGCGTCAAGAAAAAATCTTAATAAGCGCCATGAAACAGTCTCAGAAAGCCACCCTTCCAAGATTGGATGAATTGAGCTCTTTTAATTCATTTATTAAAGACCATAAAAGCAATAATGAAGAAACGGAAAAATACATTGCACATTGTTATGAAGAATTACCAAAAATGAAACTATCTACTATTCATCCAAAAGGAAAGAAAGCCTTAATTTTGATTGGACCCGAAGGAGATTTTAGTTTGGATGAAGTGTTAGCTGCAAAAGAGGCAGGATTTAAACCAATTTCCTTAGGAAAAAGTCGATTACGAACAGAAACTGCAGCTATAGTTGCTTGTCATACCATACATTTAATCAATGCATAAATTAATAGTTCTATTTTTCTCACTTGGATTTTTAAACTTAAGCGGACAAAGTGGAGATTTTCAAATCGGAGTCCTAAAGTATAGTGGGGGCGGCGATTGGTATTCAAATTTGGAAAC
>CAYPJC010000052.1:0-9732 GCA_964410855.1 uncultured Flavobacteriales bacterium
CAGCAGGAAAAGGATTTGCTATTGCTTCTGCTGCATTAACTGCATTAGCATTATTTGCTGCTTTTGTTGGTCTTTCAGGAATTGATTCTATAGATATTTATAAGGCAGATGTATTAGCTGGGTTATTCGTAGGGGCAATGATTCCATTCATTTTCTCTGCTCTATGTATTGCCGCTGTAGGAAGAGCTGCAATGGAAATGGTTCAGGAAGTAAGAAGACAGTTTAGAGAAATTCCAGGTATTATGGAATACAAGGCTAAGCCTGAATATGACAAATGTGTAGAGATCTCTACCAAAGCTTCTATTCGTGAAATGGTTCTACCTGGCTTAATTGCTTTAATTGTTCCAATTTTAGTTGGATTTACATTTGGGCCTGAAGTATTAGGTGGTCTTTTAGCAGGAGTAACTGTTTCTGGTGTATTGATGGGGATTTTCCAAAACAATGCTGGTGGTGCATGGGACAATGCTAAAAAATCATTTGAAAAAGGAGTAATGATTAATGGTAAAATGGAGTATAAAGGTTCTGATGCGCATGCAGCTTCTGTAACTGGAGATACTGTTGGAGATCCATTCAAGGATACTTCTGGGCCATCAATGAACATCTTAATTAAGTTGATGTCTATTATTTCTTTAGTTATTGCTCCTCACATTGCTGAAGGTGGCCATACATCTGAATTAATGAATGAAGAGAATGTAATAAATGTAGAGGATGCAATTAATGGAGCTATGATTGACGGACTAGAGGATGGAGAATATGTCTTCGGAGGTGGTGAGCCAGAAAGAATAGTTTGGAGAGCTGAAAAAGTAGGAGGTTCACATAGCGGTACTGTAAATATTGGAGGTGGTCGAATATATATTAATGAAGGACAAATTGTAGAGGGTGAAATAATGATTGACATGAGTTCAATTACTGTAACCGACATTAATGATTCTGACGATAAAGCAGAATTAGAAACCCATTTAAAAGGGAAAGATTTCTTTAATGTAAGTGAATTTCCGATGGCTACTTTGAGGATAGGGGATACTAAAGGTCAAGGGGGTGAGCGTTTGCTTCGAGGAGAAATGACTATAAAAGGAATAAGTAATTTAGTTAGGCTTGAGCTAAAATTATTTCCAAGAAACGAAGGCGTTCTTGTAACGGCTAATTTTGGAATTGATAGAACTAAATATGGAATTATATACAAATCAAAAAAATTCGATGATTTACTAGATAATTTTATATTCGACAATTTTGACCTTAGAGTAAAATTTGTTGCTATAAAGAAATAGAACTTGTCTAAAGTCAACATAAAAAACTGCGAGCAATCTCTTGACCGTCCATGCTTCAACTAATTTTTCTTCCGTAGCAGTATGGCTATGCAATAAAAATGGAGCCTTGCCTGTATAATCAATAGTTTAATCTCGAAATTCTCCTGCCAACTTGAGACAAGTTCATAGAATAAACTCCAACAAAAAAGGCGCGATTATTATTAATCGCGCCTTTTTTGTTGGTTAAAATTTAAGGTTTAAAAAAGACCATGAATCTCAGCATCAATCTTGCTAATCACTTTTCCTAAATCTTCACTATTGTTAATGAAATTTGTACTGTCTACATCTACAACCAATAGCTTACCTTCTTCATAAGTGCTTACCCAGGCTTCGTAACGTTCATTAAGTCGTTTTAGGTAATCCAATCGAATGCTTTCTTCGTACTCTCTTCCTCTGGTGCTAATTTGATCAACCAAAACAGGAATAGAAGCTCTTAAGTATATTAATAGATCAGGAGGTTGAATAAAAGACTCCATAAGCTTAAATAAAGAGAAGTAGCTCTCAAAATCTCTAGAGGTCATTAAACCCATAGCATGAAGGTTTGGAGCAAAGATATATGCATCCTCATAAATCGTTCGATCTTGAATGACATTTTTCTTATTGTTTCGAAATTCTTGTACCTGACTAAATCGGTTATTCAAGAAATAAACTTGAAGATTAAATGACCATCGCTGCATATCATTATAAAAGTCATTGAGATACGGATTCTCATCTGCATCTTCAAAATGAGCTTCCCATTTGTAATGTTTGGCTAAAAGAGAAGTTAATGTTGTTTTTCCGGAACCAATGTTACCAGCAATTGCTATATGCATGTTTTTTTTTTAGAAGCACTAAAATAATGAAATCTTACTGCTATGCCCTATATATTCTTTGATTTAATTTGTCTTGTAAATTGTAGCATTAACAGAGTCTAGAAGATAAAATCTATTTTTTTCTACCCTTGCGTCAATTATATTGCCTTTATCTAACGGCCTGCATTTGGATGTAAATGATTTAATATCATATTCGCAAAATTGATTTGCTTGAACATAATTAATTCTATTCTCTAGTACTTGAATACTTTTAATCTCTTTCAAATCAATTTTATTAAGGTAGGTCGCAAAATGGTCAAAAACGTAAACTCCACTTTCATATTCATTTAGATAAAGCTTATTGTTAAACTCGATCATCTCATTGGGGATTATTCTTTTTTGAAACCACTGGGATAAGTTTATTGATTGATGAATAATTGTAAGGTCGTCATTTAATCGATAGGCTTTTTGACTCATCTGGTCATAAATCCAAAAGCCAGACACTCTTGATTGACATGCCATCACTACTTGATCGAACCCTAACCGTTGCAAGTCAATTGGCGAGCCTTTTTCACTTAAAAAATTATCTAAAAAAAGGATGAGAGCATAGTCTTTAAAAAAAACCAATATTTTATAAGGGTCTGTTGTGTCAACGTGGCTTATCTCTCCATATTTTCTACTATTAAAAGCAGCTATTGAATCTCCCTTTGTGTTGTAAAGCAAAATATCATTTGCCCCAATCAGGTATAAATTTCCTAATCTATCCGTACTAATAGAATTAGCTTTTCGCTTGATCGTCTTAATCACAGGCCAACTAACTTTCTCTTGAATAGTTACTTCTTTATTATTTATAAGGAGAAGACAAATGATTAAGCTGAATATTTTCATAAAAATTTACTGTTTTACTGAAATTAAACGTTCAACTTCCTCAACATATTTTCTGTCATTACTCAAGCGAGGCACTTTATTTTGACCACCTAGTTTGCTTTTGCTTTTTAACCAGTTGTAAAAGGTTCCCTTTGGTAGGATATCAAGCTTCGGAAACTCCAAAGCCATATTTCCTTTTCTTTTTGCTTCATAGTCCGAGTTTAGCTCTTTTAATTTCCCGTCTAAGAATTCCATGAATTGATCACCATCTGTAGGATTCTTCTTAAACTCAATCATCCATTGATGTTTACCAGCCTCTCTATTCGTTAAGAAAATTGGCGCTGCAGTATACTCTTCAACTATTGCGCCAGTATTTAGGCAAGCATAAGATAGTGCTTTTTCAGCGTTATCTATAATAACCTCTTCTCCAAAGGCATTCATAAAATGCTTGGTTCTTCCTGATACCTTAATTCGAAACGGATATTTTGAGCTAAATATGACTGTGTCACCAATTTTATATCGCCAGAGTCCTGCATTGGTTGAAATCAATAAAGCATAATTTGTATTTAGTTCTATTTGATCTAAAGTTAAGGTTTTAGGAAATTTTTTATTCCATTCTGACATGGGAATGAATTCATAATAAATGCCGTAGTCAAGCATCAATAAAAGTTCCCCTTTATGGCTAAGATCTTCAATTCCAAAAAATCCTTCTGATGCATTATAGTTCTCTATATAATTCATCTTTGTGGGATCTATAATGGCATCAAATTGTGGACGGTAAGGGCCAAATGCTACTCCCCCGTGAAAGAAAACTTCCAAATTCGGCCAAATTTCATGGATATTTTTTGCTCCAGTTTTATCTAGAATTTTATTTAGAAGTATTAGCATCCAAGATGGAACTCCTGTAAGGCTCGTCACATTTTCTTTTGTGGTTATTTCAACCATTTTTTGAAGCTTTATTTCAAAATCTTCTAAGAGTACTGTATCCCTATCAGGTGTTCTTAAGATATCTGCCCAGAAAGGAAGGTTTTTTATGATAATAGACGATAAATCACCTTGATATGAATTGTTATCAGGATCAATGGATTGGCTGCTGCCTCCCATCATAAGGGTGCGTCCTGTAAATACTTGTGCGTCTTCATTTGCAGTGCAATAAATTGACAGCATATCCTTGCCCCCTTTATAATGACACTCTTCTAATGCTTCTTTAGTAACAGGTATGAACTTACTTCGATCGTTTGTTGTACCTGAAGATTTTGCGAACCATTTGGTTTCGCTCGGCCATAAAAGGTTTTGTTCACCTTTCATTAATCGGTCAACGTAGGGTTTTAAATCTTCATATTCTTGTACAGGCACCGATTCAATAAAGTCGGCCTTAGTTGTAATCTTATTGAAAGAGTATTTTTTTCCAAATTCAGTATTCTTCGCAGAGCCTATTAATGATTCAAATAATTCATTTTGAACTTCTATAGGGTATTTAGAAAATAATTCAATTTGATGTATTCTTTTTTTCATCCACCATGAAAATAAAGAATTGATTATAGGCATGAATCTTCCATTTTTGTTAATTCATAAAAGTAGTAGAAATCCATTAAAGAGCACAAAAAAACGCCATCTAAATTATATTAGATGGCGTTTAAAGCTTATTTCTATTAAAATTTATTCTATGATAATGTCCACCGGCATTCTTGAATAGATACCTCTGCTAGATAAAACACTTTTAATGTTCATGTAATATTTTTCTGCTTCTCCAAATTCTTCTCCAAGGATTCTCATTTTAACATCTTCAGAAAATTCTTTCATGATTTTTTCAAATGGATCTTCTCTAACTGGAAGCTCTTTTAGCTTATAGTCCTCAAGTTCAGCTAAGTCTGCTGCTGCTGCTATCGCATCAGATAGTCCACCAATTTTATCTACCAATCCGATTTCAATTGCTGAAGAACCAGTCCAAACTCTGCCTTGACCGATGCTATCCACCTCGGCTTGTGTCATTCCTCTTCCTTCAGCAACCTTTTGAGTAAAATCATCATAAATTTCTTCAATTTGTTCTTTTATCGCTTCCCTCTCCGTTTGTTTTAATGGCCTGAATAGGGTTAATCCATCTGAAAAGGTGTTGGTATTAACTCGGTCTATATTAATTCCAAGCTTGTTGTTAAACATACCTTCCATATTAGGTATTAAACCAAAAACTCCGATAGAACCTGTAATGGTGTAGTCTTCTGCGAAAATCTCATCAGCAGCACAAGCAATATAATATCCGCCAGAAGCTGCAACACTTCCCATTGAAACAACCACAGGTTTTTTAGCTTTTGCTAAAACTACTTCTCTCCAAATAACATCTGATGCAAGAGCGCTTCCTCCAGGTGAATTAATTCTCAGGACAATGGATTTTACTTTATCATCTTCTCTTGCGTCTTTAATTGCTTTAGCTATAGTCTGCGAGCCCATCATGCCATCAGAGCTTTTACCGCTAATAATTTCGCCTTCTGCAAAAACGATTGCTATTTTATTTTTTGAAATAGCTTTTTCGCGATTTCCATCTTCATTTTCACCCTTGACCTTTTTGGCCTTTCTTAGCTTTTTTAATGTGATTGTTTCTAATTCTTCACTTTTTTCAAGTCCTACTTTGTCTTTTAAAAGGTCTAGTACTTCATCTTCAAATAACAGCCCATCAACCAATTTTAATGATTCTGCATCAGATGCCGTTCTAACAAGTAGTCCATCAGCTATCTCATTTATTTGATCAATACTTATGCTTCTTGCTTCAGAAATATTACTTATCTGATTATCCCATACTGAGTTTACCAACACACTCATTTGTTTTCTGTTGGCTGCACTCATACTATCCATAATAAATGGCTCAATGGCACTTTTAAACTTACCATGTCGAATAACCTGCATTTCAACCTCAAGTCTGCTTAAAGCTTCCTTAAAGAACATTACTTGAGCGCTCAATCCTTTAAAAGTCATGCCGCCTGCAGGGTTTAAATATATTTCGTCTGCAACACTTGCTAAATAGTATTCGTTTTGACTATAGCTTTCACTGTAGCTAACAATAAACTTCCCGCTACTCTTAAAATTAATTAGAGTATTTCTAATTTCTTCAATATTTGCTAAAGAAGCTTGTAGATACGGAATATCAAGGTAAATACCTTTAATTCTGTCATCATTTTTTGCTTTATTGATGTTATCAATGATGTTTTTTAATCCTAAAGGTGTTTTAGTCTCAAAATTCGCGAAATCAAAACTTTCAAATGGATTATCTGAAGGTCTATCTTGAATTCTATTTTTTAGCTGAATATGTAAAACGGTATTCTCTTTGATTGAAGTTTCCTTAGTATCGGATGAAGAGGCCACCATGGCACCGATAATTCCTATGAATAATAATACGACAATTGCTCCTGTTAGAAAAAAGCCTAACATGGAAGCAAACATGAACTTAAAAAATTGTTTCATTCGTTATAATTAATTTATATATTTAGACCAAAACTACAATACAAAACGCTTCTTTTAAATACAATTACACTAATGGTTTTGAATACGGATGAAAGGAGTTATTTAATTTTTATTTCTTTAGGTTCCAATATGGGCGACCGAAAAATGAATTTGGAGAAAGCAACGAAACTTATTGATAAATTGATTGGTGAAATTCAATTAAAGTCTTCCTTATACAAAACAGAAGGCTGGGGAAATAGTAAATTAGACTGGTTTCTTAATATGGCTATAAAGCTAGTTACTCAGAAATCACCAAATGAACTATTGAACTCTTGTTTGGAGATTGAAGATGCCTTGGGAAGAAGAAGAATAAATCAAAATGGCTATCAGAATAGAGTAATTGATATAGATATTACACTAATTGATGACTTGATTATCGATAATAAAGATCTGAAGATTCCACATCCGAGAATGGAAATGAGAAATTTTGTTTTATTTC
This sequence comes from uncultured Flavobacteriales bacterium, assembly GCA_964410855.1. Classification (GTDB taxonomy): domain Bacteria; phylum Bacteroidota; class Bacteroidia; order Flavobacteriales_E; family Vicingaceae; genus JAVJQS01. Next base: position 6,900 of record CAYPJC010000052.1, read on the forward strand.
CTTTAGCTGAAATTGCCTCGAATACCATACATCCTAGGCATCTTAAGACAATTCAGGAGTTGAAAAATAATTGCCCAGATGACAACTTAATTGAACGAATAGAGTAAAAGGAGAAAATTTTTTGATAAAAAGCTACATTTTTGTGGGTTTTAAGAGAATTAACTAATATTGCAACGTAAACTAAACAGCTTAGATTCTAAACAACAAATGATGAAACAAACTTTTAAATCATACGCTTTGATAGGTATTGCAGCAGCAACAACGGTTGCCTGTAACCCTTTAAACAACATGACAAAAAGAGCCGATGAGGTGACTTACTCTGTAACCCCTAACCCTCTTGAACTACACGGAGATAGTGTTGAAGTTAATATATCAGGTGCTATTCCTCCTAAATTCTTTAATAAGAAAGTATCTGTTGATATCACTCCAGTTCTTAATTATGGAGAAGCAGAAACATCTTTAAAGACAATTACTCTTGTTGGAGAAGATTCTGAAGTAGATGGTCAAAAAATACCTTACGAAAAAGGTGGAAATTTCTCTTATAATGATAAAATTGCTTACCAAGACGGCATGCAAGAATCCATCCTAAATGCAGTAGCAGTTGGGAAATACAAAGGGAAAGAGAAAGCATTTGATCCAGAACAAATTGCAACAGGAACAATCATTACTCCAAAGTGGGCAATGGATGACGACATGGTAATTGTTGGAGCAGACAAATTCACAAAGGTTACCCCTATGGATATGGCTGCAGTTGTAAATTACATGGTAAATAGTTCAAGTGTTCGTTCATCAGAGCTTTCTGATGATGACGCAAAAGCACTTAAAGCGTGGATTAAGGAAATGTCAAATAATCCAATGTTTGTATTTAGAAGTACTGACGTTATAGCTTATGCTTCACCTGAAGGAGAAATTTCTTTAAATGCTAATTTGGCTGACAATCGTGCAAATTCAGCAGCAAATGCTGCGAAAAGCATGTTAAGAAGCAATAAAGTAAAGTCAGCTTCTGATGATGCCTTTTATAATAAAGTTGGAAAAGGTGAGGATTGGAATGGTTTTAAGACAGCAATGCAAGCTTCTGATATCAAAGACAAAGATTTAATTCTAAGAGTTCTTGAAATGTATGAAGACAATACAAAAAGAGAAGAAGAAATTAGAAACTTGGCTGCTACTTTTGAAGTTATCGAAAATGAAATTTTACCTAACTTAAGAAGATCAGAAATTACTGTAAAGGGTGAAATGACTAGCTTTTCTGATGAGAAAATCAAAGAGTATGCAATGTCTTCCCCTGATACATTAAGTGCAGAGGAGTTATTATATGCTGCTACGATGTTTGAAGATATGAATGAGAAATTAACAATTTATCAAACATATACTAAGCTTCACGCTGAAGATTGGAGAGGACCAAACAATGTTGGTTATGTATATTACATGGAAAACAAATTGACTGAAGCGAAAACTGAATTTGATAAAGCAAATAGTTTATCTCCAAACAATCCTGTTATAAATAACAACTTAGGTGTTTATGAAAGAGCAAATGGCAACGATGAAAAAGCATTAGAGTATTATAACAATGCAAGTGGTGCGGGTCCTGAAGTTGGAAATAACATTGGTTACCTAATGTTAAGAAAAGGTGATTATGTTGAAGCTACTAGCAATTATGCAAGTGTTAAGTCTTTTAACGCTGCTTTGGCTCAAACATTAAATAAGGATTATCAAACCGCTTTAAAAACAATTGATGCTTCGCCAGCAGCTGATCAAGCAGCAGGTTATTATTTGAAAGCAGTTATTGGAGCAAGAATGGGCGATCAAAATATGGTTGTTACCAATTTAAAAAATGCAACTTCAAAAGATGCCTCTTTAAAAGCAAATGCAAAACAAGATGCTGAGTTTAGAGAATACAAAGACAATGCAGAATTTCAAGCAGCTGTCAACTAAATACTAAGTATTATAAATACAGGAAAGAGGCTAAACATTTGTTTAGCCTCTTTTTTTTTGCCATTTTTATAAATTAATAAAAATATTGGATGTGAATAAACTTTTTCTTTTAACATTATTAAGTTACCTGCCAATTTCTGTGTTGCTCGCTCAGCCTGAGAAGTTGTTTGAATACTCTGACTCCACGTTCGAATTAGAGAGTGTTCACTTTTTACCTCTTTTATACTGCTTCAATGGTGGAAACCTCGAGAGATGTGATAGTTCAAATATTTCAATTATTGAGAATACTTCAATATTTATATTGAACCATCCAAGAATTAGTTTTCAAATCGAAAGTCATACAAGTAGTCGTGGATCATTTGAATATAATCAAGCACTATCAAAAGCGAGAGCTGAAGCGCTAGAGCACATCTTGGTTTATAGATATAATGTGGATAGCCTAAGACTGAGAGCAACTGGTTATGGCGAAAAATATCCTCTTATTTCTGATCAACATATAAATCAAATGAATATAGAAGAGGAGTGCATGCTTGAGGGGATACATGCATTAAATAGAAGGACCCTTATTCGTGTAGTCCAAATTGAAGAATAAGTAAAGCTAAATTGTTCTTTAATTAGCATAAAAGAAGCTCCATCAATGTTTTATTGAAGGGGCTTCTTTTTAGAATTGTTGTTTAATCTATCACAGAAATTTTACGACTTATTAAGGTGCCTTGATAGTTAAGTTGTAAGAAATAAATCCCCTTTGCTAAGCCTGCTAGATTTAGTTCAATCTAATTAAAATTAGACTACAATTTCGTTTCAGCCATACTCCATTCCGAGTTTAGTAATTTTTGGAAACTTCATAGTAATCTAAGACTATTGTGCGGACAGTGGCGTTCAACCAAAAACGGCATCT
>CAYPJC010000053.1:0-9681 GCA_964410855.1 uncultured Flavobacteriales bacterium
ATTTAGTCCAAATTGGACATGATACGATTATCGGAAAAAAGTGCCTAATTGCCGCCCAATGTGGCATTGCTGGCTGCGTAAATATTGGTGACGAAGTAACTATCTGGGGTCAAGTAGGAATGGCAAGTGGAATAGATATTGGCAACAAAGCGATTATCTCAGCGCAAAGCGGTGTTAGTAAATCCTTGGCAGGCGAAAAACATTATTTTGGAAGCCCAGCAGGAGAGTTTAGGATAAAATATAAAGAAATGGCAATGATTCGCAGACTACCTGATTTATTAAATAAACTTCGAGGTGATGAGCGATGAAAAAACGCTAAGAGCCAAAAATAAATTGCAGCTATCGAATGCTAAACTCAATCGTCTGCTCGAGATTACTAATGCCATAAATGAGAATTCAAGTAGAAAAAGTCTTTTTGATGTTCTCCAAGAAGTATTAATTAGCGATCTTCATATCGGCAGGTTTGTTCTGTTTACTTTTGAATCATACTGGCGTGTAGCACTAACGGAAGGCATTTCTAAAACTGATGCAGATAATATTAATATTGAATATGTTGTATCTGCCTTCAAAAACATAGATGTACTCACAAACTCAAAAGAAAGAAGCTTAGACCAATTTGATGTTGTGATTCCAGTTTTTCAAAAAGACAAACCCCTCGCCTATTTACTTTTAGCTGACTTTGAAGATGAAAAGATAGAAATAAGTCCAATCATCAAACACCTTCGTTTTATTCAAACCTTGGCTAATATTATTGTAGTTGCATTAGAAAATAAAAGACTAAACTCTGAATACATCAAACAGATTGCGATTAAAAAAGAGCTTGAACTAGCCCAAAACATGCAATCGTTGCTTTTTCCTAGAAATTTACCTAACACCAAAGACCTTCATATAGAAGCCTATTATTTACCTCATAGTGAGGTTGGTGGTGACTATTACGATGTAATTAATTTACCAGATGGAGAAGTCGCGTTGTGCATTGCTGATGTTTCTGGAAAAGGAATGCCAGCAGCTTTATTAATGGCCAATTTTCAGGCAAATTTAAGAGCCCTATTAAATGTTACAAGTGATCTTTCAGAGTTAATAAGGCAATGCAACAAAAAAGTTATTGAATCGGCTAATTATGAAAAATTCATCACCTTATTTGTTGCTATTTTCAACCCTGTCAATAAAACGCTAAGCTACCTAAATGCCGGGCACCAACCTGCCATATTAAGTCAGAATGGCTCGAATTATCTTCTAAAAAAAGGCTGTACAGTTCTTGGTATGTTTGATGAACTACCTAGAATTGAATCTGAAACAATTAGACTTTCACAAAAAAGCAAACTAATTTGTTTTACTGATGGATTAACTGAACTAGAAGACCTCGAAGGAAATCAATTAGAAACTGAAGGATTGATTAATCTCCTTGACAATCAAAATAGCATAAGTGATATTGCTGAAACTTTCAAAAAAACCATCAAAAAGCTAGAAAGACATTCAGGGCTAAGTGACGATATTACCTTTTTAGCGGCTGAGTTTCTTTCTTAAGAAACTTACTCTTATTAATATCTATTGCCACAATAATGGCAATAAATGACCAAAAAGGGACACTCGCTTTATCTGTATCTAAGAAATTATTTAAGGTTCCATTTATTATATAAGTTGTAAATGCGAGAATAACAAAAAATACAATTGTTCTAACCTCACTTTTTGGCAAACTAAAATACAATATTGAGGCACGATAATAGAAACAGATTAATATAAAAACAAAGGTTAAGGCTCCTAACAGACCTGTTTCAGCCAATGGCCCAATGAATTCACTATGGGCATTACCCATATCTCCGGCATTGGTGCTTATAATTGTTAAATCATCAGCTGATTGAAATGGTGCATATTGAAAAGCATATGTTCCAGGACCCCAGCCAAAAATTGGCTTTCTTTTAAACATTTCAATGGCTGAATTCCAACGATTTAATCTTTCCAGATTAGAAGCATCCGTTGAAATATTTGTAATTGATTGAACATGCTCAGTTAAATTTTCACTTGTAGAATCCTGGTCATTCTTTTCTAGAACATTGATTAGGTCTGTCCAAAATATACTAAGTATTATAACACTAAACCCTACCAAAGCTAATACAAATGATCGTTTTAACTTGAGCAGGTAGATTAGAGAAACCATAAATGCTACCAACAAGCTAATCCAAGCTGCTCGACCATATGAAAAAATTATCCCTAAGGCCAAAATGAAAGCCATAATTGATGTCAAAAGTAAGTATCTACTATATCTTTTTAAGCTCATTAGTAGTATGGCAATTGGAAACATCATAGCTACTACAGCCCCATAGACCGTATGATCCTTAAAAAAAGGCTGCATTACCCAGTGTGCAGGTCTTTCAGCAAATCCATACGTACTGTGATGCACAAATGTATATGTTGCTACCAATACAAGAGCAGTTAAGTAAACCCAAGCAAATGTTAATATTCCTGATTTGGAATTAAAAAGTTGGGTTCCTAAAAAGTAAAACGCAACTACAAACCACATTCTAGACAATAAAAACTTTATCGAAACTAGTGGCATTGTGCTTGTAATCGTTGTGATAAGAATCCATGTAATGTTGATAAGTATAGCTATGGTAATTGGATGCCTAAGCACCTTAAGATCAAAAACACGATCATACAATAGCTTTAAAAAGAAAATAACCATGACTCCGAATAACAAAGGCTCTGTAGGCAAAAACATTCCAACACCTGCGAAATCAAGCTCTTCTAAATTCAATGAAAGAGGAGTTGTGAAAACGATAAACCATAGCAACTTATCGGTTGCTACAAATGCCATTAATAGCAAAACTAGAGCAAATGGAACAATAGAAAACCAGTATTGCTCCATAGCAATAAGGGCACTATTTGTCATTATAAAAAGAAAACTTAAAATTAAAATCCAATTGGATTTCAAATAATCAGTCATATCAAGATTTTTGATAGCCAAGTATCATAAGCATGGCAAAGGTAAATCCAAGCGACCCTGCAACAGCGAATAAAACGATCAACCAACGGATAGGGTAAGACTTTTTGTCCGGAATTTGCGGTTCTTTTATGACAATCGAATAAGTTTGAACTTTACGATAATTCTTAGTTGCTTCTTCATAATCGTGCAAGCGATCCATATACTCTTCATTAACTAAGAATAATTGTTCTTGGAGATTTTGGAAATATCTTCCATAGATTTGAAGGTCTCCATACATTTGCTTTACTTCATCAAACTCTTCTCCTTTTTTACCTTTCAATAGAAACTGAATGTATCCTTCGGTTACTATTTCAGATTGTGCCACATAATCCAAAACCCCATACTTTGTACTTAGCGTCTTTGTTAATAATTCAAGGCTATCAAGTTGGTTTCTTTTTTCATCAACTAGATCTTTAGTAATCTTTACAATTTCAAGATACTTTTCCCTTTCAGTTTCTCTTATAGTTGTATTTAGTTGAACAATTAATTCTTTCACCATATCTCTTGCCTTGACAGGGTCAGAAGATATTGCTGTCAAAACAATAGACTCAAAACGGGTTTCTTCATACAATACATGTTCAGCGTAAACTGCATTAATATATGTTTTAGCAAGTTTGATTGTACTATCTATTTCATATTCTTCATATAAATCAAACTTATTTATCATATTACTCCTTATAGCAACAGACTCCAGGTATTGTTGCATCTGTTGCAACTCAGTTTCATCAGCATAAGCGCCTAAATTTGCTGGATAAATTGCTGCCGTGGCTGTGTATTCAGGTGTAATAAACTTTGGGCCAGATAGTACAGCTGCTAAAACCCCAGAAGTAATTGCAATACCTAATAAAAATTTCCACTTTTTAAGCGCAAACCTTAAAAGTTTTGTATTTGACCGTAAATATTCTTTCCCTTTTAATTCTTCCATCTTTATTTAGGGTCAATTAATATGAGAACTATCATAGTAAATAGAAATGTTGCGGCGGTTGAAGCTAAAACGATTAACCATCTAATCGGATAAGAAGGCATTTCAGAGGCGTATGCATTATTTACTATAAATTTTTGATCCATAGAAGTTTCTGCATTCACCCTTGATTCGGCGTAAACTGATCTTAAATCACTTAATTTTTCTCTTTCGTATTCCATTTGCTGGACAAGACTTAAATATTTTCCTCCATGCTTAGATATAGTATCTAATTTATTTTGCAGAATCTCTGCGGCTTTCATGTTTCCTTTAACTAAAGCTGCTCCGTACTGATCACTTAATACTTCTACCTGCGTTTCATAATCTTGAATACCAAGAGCTCTTATCTGATTTAAAGTATCCTCAATGGCATTAATTTCCCTTACCAATGTCTTGTACTCTTTCTCAACAATTTTAAACGCTTGCTTTGCTACCTTTTTTAACATCTTATTCCGAACACTATCCATCATCACGGCAATTTCATTAGCAATATCTGCCGCATATTGTGGGTCCGTGTCCATTACCTCAATTTTTACTGACATAAATTTTGTTCTAATAAAATCTATGTTACTCTCGTACTCATTAAAAAGCCTTGTCCTCTTAAACTCATCTTCTTGGTCAATATTATAATGGTTCATCAAATCGAACTTTCGAATGATGTGTTCTCTTATTTCATCTGATTTTAAAATTTGAATCAATTGCTCTGCTTCTTCTTCCTGCCCGAATTCTAAAAAATCTTTTTCTTTATAATTCTCATTATTCAAAAGAGCTCTTGATATGGAAGTTGTAGTTGATGGAAAAAGGACAACCGACGATTCATACTTATCCTTAATAAAAAGCGAAAATACCGACGAAGCTACTGCGGCAACAATTGTGGTAATAACAAGCACATGACGCCATTTTCGAATAAATAGCATTGTACTCTTAGAATTCATATCGTAGTCTTCACTCATACTTATGTAGGCTAAGAATTTAAAGCTATCAAAAATAGTCAAATTCAAAGACTATCTATGACCCTTGTTAGTTTCTTCTAGAACTTAATCCTTGATCACAAATCTTGCAGTGTTTCGTGACCGCTGTTCCATGAAAATCTTTTTATTGACTGTAAGTTTCTTAATGATAGCTTCATCGTAGTGCCTTATGGTCAAAAGGCTCATCTTAGAATTGAAACTGACTTTAAAATATTCCTTTAGGTCATTAATCAAGCTATCAATGTTCAAGCCTGATTCACTAACACAAACAGAGAAGCTTATTGCAGAGTTTTGCATGGTATCGATACTCACATTATGCTTAAAAAAAATAGTGAATATTAAACTTAGGTTATCTTCCCCTATGAATGAAAAATCTAGTGGAGAAATAGAAATTAGCATCTGATTTGGTTTAAGAATATATGATGCAATTAAAGAATCTGAAGAAGAATTATTATTAATAAGGGTGCCCTTTCCCGTTGGATTAATAAAAGACTTTACTTGTAAAGGAATGTTTTTGTTTTCCAACGGTTTTATAGTCTTTGGATGGATAACCGAAGCTCCAAAGTAAGCCAATTCAACAGCTTCTTTATAAGAGATATTATTTAATCTTACCGTATTCTCAAAGTATTTTGGATCAGCATTTTGCATCCCCTCAACATCTTTCCAGATAATTAACTCCTCCGCATCTAACACATTTGCAAAAATAGATGCAGAAAAATCAGAGCCTTCTCTACCCAAAGTTGATGTAAAATTTTCTGAAGTTGAACCAATAAACCCTTGAGTAATTATTAAATGGTTGCTCTCATTAAAACATTCAGAACAAGTTTGATTGGTTAATTTTTTTGTTAAATCCCAATCAATTTTTGCTGCTCTATAGCCATTATCAGTTCTTATTAAATCTCTTGCGTCAATCCATTTGTTATGAATTTCGATTTGATTTAAATAAGCCGATAAAATTTTAGAAGATAACAATTCCCCGATAGCAACCATTTGATCGTATTCAAAATCAAAAGTGCCAACTGGCTCGTCTTCTAATTGCCAATCAATTTCAATAAATGTATTTTGAATATCTTCAAAAACCTGATGTTTTTTATTATCAAAAAGGTCATTCAAAATATGTAGATGGAAATTTTTTATTTCTTCTAATATCTTTGAACAGTCATCTCTTTTATGATAGAATGAATTCGTCAAATCCTCTAAAGCATTTGTAGTTTTCCCCATTGCAGAAACAACAACCACTAATTTTTCTCCTTCTTGTAAAAATGATTTTATTATGGAAGCCGCATTCTTTAAAGACTCAGCATCTTTAATTGAAGCACCTCCAAACTTGAATACCTTCATTTATTTTTTAAATTTTTAAGTTCTTCTCTTCGAAACTTTCCATTTATCCAAGTAGGGTCTAGATCAGCTTGATAAGATTCATAAAACTTAATTGCAGGTTCATTCCAATCCAATACCTGCCATTCCATTCTCCCATAGTTACCTCTTTTCGCTTCAAGCATTACTGATTCAAACAATGCTTTTCCAGCTCCTAAACCTCTTTTAGTTTCAGTTACAATTAAATCTTCAAGATATATACTACGGCCTTTCCAAGTGGAATACTTTTCATAATAAATCGCCATTCCGATTATTTCGTTTTGAATAAGTGCCACAAAACTCTTGTAGATTTGATTTTCTCCAAATCCATCTCTTTCTAAATCTTGGAGTAAAAGCTCCACTTGATCAGCAGCTTTTTCATAGACAGCAAGCTCTTGAATTAGCTTTAGCATTTGACCACAATCTTCTTTTATTCCCTTTCTTATTGTAAACTTCATATCAAGATTCAAAAGTAAGGAGTATGGCCGGTATTTGAAAATTAAGAATTATCAATAAGTTCATGATGGATTTGCGATATTTGCAACTGAAATTTTACCACATACAAAGCGCTATAAAATGAGAGGTGTAAAGACTTTAAGTGAATTTATAACAGAAAAACAAGATGATTTTCCCTATGCAACAGGTGAGCTTAGCCGCTTATTAAATGACATTGTAATTGCAACGAAAATAGTTAACCGAGAAGTTAACAAAGCCGGATTAGCGGATATATTAGGTGCTACTACCAATGAGAATATTCAAGGAGAAACTCAACAAAAATTGGATGTGTTTGCTGATGAACAATTTATTACAGCATTTAAAAATGGTGGTGAAGTATGCGGAATTGCATCAGAAGAAAATGATGATTTTGTAGCCTTTGATTCTGATTTATCAAAACAAGGTAAATATGTGGTAGCATTTGACCCTTTGGATGGTTCTTCTAACATTGATGTTAATGTATCTATTGGGACTATTTTTAGCATTTATAGAAGAAAATCAAAACCTGGGACACCTGCTATAGAGTCAGATTTCCTGCAAAGTGGCAGCAATCAAGTTGCTGCAGGATACGTTGTATATGGATCTTCAACCATGCTTGTTTACACAACAGCTAAGGGGGTTAATGGTTTTACATTAGATCCTTCAATCGGAGAATTTTGCCTTTCACATCCAAACTTAAAAATTCCTGAACAAGGTAAAATCTATTCAATTAATGAAGGAAATATCAGTTATTGCTCAAATTCTATAAAAAACTATATAAGTTATTGCAAAGAAATTGATAAACCTACTATGAGGCCTTACTCAGCTCGTTATATTGGCTCAATGGTAGCGGATTTTCATCGTAACCTAATAAAAGGTGGGATTTTTATTTACCCTGAAACTACTATATCACCTAATGGCAAGCTAAGGTTATTGTATGAATCTAACCCAATGGCCTTTATCATGGAACAAGCAGGTGGAATAGCTGAAACTGGAAAAGGAAGCATTATGAAAGTTATACCCAATGCACTACATCAGCGTGTTCCAACAATTCTAGGCTCAAAGAATATGGTAGAAAAACTGCTTAGCTTTTATTGAAGCCATAAATTCTGTATTTTGGTGATATTCAATTTACACTCAATGGTTCTGAGAAAAAAGTTATTATTAAAATCTACTTTTCTCCTTTTAATTTGGAGCATTTCCATTGCTTTATATGCTCAAGAAAGTGGCTCCTTAACTGAGTTAGAAAGAACTGAAGAATATCTGAAAGTTTTTTCAGAAGCAATTCTTCTTCATGAAAAAAATCCGAGCAAAGCATTAGAAGCTGTCAAAAGGATTGAACTAGCTAAGTTAAATCTTACTGATAGCAATCTTAGGAAGGTTATCAGCTCAAAACTACAATTCTTAGAAGATCATTTTGGTTTCGACTATGCTAAAAAAGAGATGAATGAACTAGTCACTCATTACCAGAAAATCGAAGATAAAATATTACTTGCATTTTCAAGATATCAACTTCTAGACTTATTCTTTAATAACAACGAGTTCGATTCAGCTTTGGTTCAAGTTGAGCACCTTTCTGACTACTACAAAGAGACAGATCAAAATGAAAAACTAGGTGAAATTATTCTAAGAAAAAGTATAATTCTCTATAGTGAAGGCGAATACATTAATTCTATTGAGGCATCATTTAAGGCTATCGAGTATTTTAAGAACAGTCATGAAAATAAGCACTTAGCATTCTCTTATTTACAAGTTGGCTCCACTTATCTATTTATTAATTTTCTTGACGAAGCCAAAGAATACTATAGTCTAGCTGGTGAGCATTTTCTTCGTTTCGGTGACACCTTAGGCTATGCGATGTGTGAGGCAAACATTGCTTTAGTAGAGTATGAACTTGGAAATACACAAAAAGCCATTTCAATTCTAAAAAACAATCTACCTATTATTAAAAAGAGTGAGAGAATGATTAATGAAAGTTTTGCTTATCAATCTTTAAGTGATTGTTACTTCAAGATCGAGAACTATGATAGCGCCTCCTTTTTTATTCAAAAGTCATTGAAACTTGATGCTAACCTTAACTACTCTATTGGTTTAGCAAAAGACTATGCAGTTTTAGCTGAAATAGCATATATTAATAACGATGAAGATACTGCACTAAAATATGCACTAAAAGCAAATGATGAGCTGCAACAACTCGACGATTTAGAATTAGAAGCTTCAATCAATCTTCTTTTATCGAAAATATACGAGCAAAAAGGGAACTTCATGCTGAGCAATAAAAATCTAAAAAGATATGTCGAGTTAATTGATAGTCTTAAATCAGAGAATGACATAGTCAGTAAAATAGCCCATCAAGAAAATAACAAGTTAAAAGAAACTGAATTTAAACTTGAAAAAGCTCAACATAATGAAAAGTTACAAGAGAAAGAAAATAACAATCAACTAAATATTATTAGAGGTTTAGCTGCACTAATTATTATTTTCATTTTAGGAATCATCCTTATTTCTCGTGCAAATAGCAAAAACAAAAAGTTAAATACTGAACTTCTTGAAAAGAAGGAATTAATAGAAGAGGAATTAAATATTAAACGTTCACTATTACAAGAAATTCATCATCGGGTTAAAAACAATCTTCAGATTATCTCAAGCATGCTCAGTATTCAGTCTCAATATTTAAAGAATGAGCAGTTGGAGAAAATCATAGATGAATGCAGAAACAGAATAGGCTCCATGTCTTTAATTCACGAAAGTTTATACAAAAGTGAAAACAACAGAAATCCCCTCTTTAATGAATATGTGCAAGAACTTATACCTAGATTGATAGAAACCTATCAGGTTGATGAGAGTCAAATAAAGCTTCAAATAGATGTAGAAGAAATTGAGCTCAGTTTAGATGAATCACTGCCTTGTGGCTTAATTATAAATGAGATTGTTTC
>CAYPJC010000054.1:0-9643 GCA_964410855.1 uncultured Flavobacteriales bacterium
GCAAGTAGCAAAGAAACAGCTGACTTAGGCTCTTCTGACAAATTCTTTAAAAATGAAAATGGAGTTTACAAAGACGTTAGCGAAGAAGCAGGTTTTCAACCAGAAATATTTTTTGGCTTAAATGCAGTAATCTGCGATATAAATAATGACCAATATCCTGACATATATGTAAGTAATGATTTTATTGGACCTGATTTTTTGTATGAAAATCAAAAAAATGGCACCTTTAAAAATGTAGCTTTAGATAGGCTAAAACACACTAGTTTCTTTAGTATGGGGAGTGATGTTAGCGATATTAACAATGACGGCAATTTTGATATTATGGTTTTAGATATGTCTCTTAGAGATTATAAAGAATCAAAAACATCAATGTCAATGAGTGATAGAAATCATTATAGAGAAATGGTTCAATCAAACTACAACTATCAATACATGCACAACATGCTTCACTTAGGAAACGGTGAGGGAGGTTTCTCAGAAATCAGCCAATTGGCAGGATTAAACAAAACAGATTGGAGTTGGTCTTCTCTGTTTGTCGATTTTGATCATGATGGACTCAAAGACATTTATATAACAAATGGTGTCGTGCGAAATGTGCAAGATCAAGATGCACTAAGAAAACAAGCTATTGAAATTGAAAAAGTAAATTCTTTAGGGCAACAAATCTCTGACGAGACCATAAAATACCTCATGAATTTTTTACCTGAATCAAAAAAACCCAATTATATCTTTAAAAATTCCAATGGACTCAAGTTTGAGCTAAAAAACAAGCTATGGCTCACCGAAGAGAAAGGCATTTCTCAAGGCGCTGCATATGCCGACCTTGATAATGATGGTGATTTAGATCTCGTTTTAAATAATACCAATGATAAAGCAAGTATTATAAAAAACTTGGCCTCCGAGAAGCAATTAGGAAATTCAATCATCATAAAATTAAAAAATAACCAAACCAAAAACATAAATGGGATAGGAGCACAAATTGAACTTGAGGCAAATGGAATGACCCAAAAACAACTAGTATCATCAGTACGAGGTTATTTTAGTTCTTCCCAAAATGTAGTGCACTTTGGTTTAGGTGAAGCTAAAACTATAGAGCGAATAAGCATCGTTTGGCCAAATGGGAGAATGCAAACTCTAAATAATATAGCAGCTAATCAAAAGTTGGTTATTGAATATCTACCTAACAATGATGGCATTCCAAAAGAAAAAGAAAATACAATTTTTAAGAATTTAACCAACCAACTAAATCCTGCATTTCGGCATCGTGATGAATACTTTAATGATTATAATAAACAGGTTTTAATTCCGCATCAGTTATCTTCATATGGGCCTAAGTTAGTTAAGGGCGATTTAGACAATGATGGACTAAATGATATATATATCACCAATGGCTATGGCCAGGAGAGTGGGGTTTATTATCGAAAAGAACAGGGGTTTAAGTGGTCCATATTAAACGGAAATAAGTCTTTAGAGAAGGAAGAAACCTGCGGAGCAATTGGAGATTTCAACAACGATGGGTTTAATGATATTTATATCGGTTGTGGTTCATACCAATTTGATAAGACTAAAGAAGTTACCGATTACCTTCTTTATGGGTCAGCAAACAATGAGTTCACAGATGCTAGCCATAATATTCCCCAAATTAATACCAACACTTCTAAAGTCCTTCCATTTGATTACGATCAAGATGGAGATTTGGATTTATTTATTGGCAGTCGTGTTGTAAGTGGATCATATCCATTATCACCAAAGAATTATATTTTAGAAAATAAGAAAGGAAAATTCTTAGATGTAACCTCAAAAGTAGCGCCTGAACTAGAATATTTTGGAATGGTAAGCGATGCTGATTGGAAACTTGAAAACGGCAAAATTCAGCTTGTCGTTGTGGGAGAATGGACCAGTATTGGCTTATTCGACTTTGACGGAAATCAATTTAATCTTCAAAAGAATAATATATCAAAAAAAGTCGGTTGGTGGAATTGTGTTAAATATGCTGATTTAGATAATGATGGTGATCAAGATCTAATCGCTGGAAATCTTGGACTAAATTATAAGTTTCATGCTTCGGAAGCACATCCTTTCCAGCTCTATTATGGTGACTTAGATAAAAACGGAACTCAGGAAATAATTTTAGCTAAAGAAATAAATGGGAAAATTTTACCTGTTAGAGGAAAGGAATGCTCTACTGAACAATTATCTTTTGTAAGTGAAAAATTTAAAAGCTTTAATGATTTTGCTGATCAGGATATATTTGGAATCTACGGTGAAAATTTAGAAGATGCTAAAAAATTAGAAGCTACCATGTTCGAAACAGCTATATTTTTGCTCGATGGAGAAAATTTTGAAACTCGGATTCTGCCTTTAGAAGCTCAATTCTCTACTATAAATGGAATAATAGTTATAGATGTTAATAAAGATGGTCATAGTGACTTAATACTTGCAGGTAACATGTATGAATCAGAAATAGAAACAACCAAAGCTGATGCAGGGAAAGGTGTTGTTTTAATAAATGATGGCAAAGCAAATTTCAAAGTTCTTCCGCGCCATAAAAGCGGATTTACAGCAGAGCATAATGTGAAGGATATTCAGTCAATTAAATTTGGAAAAAAGGACTTGATATTCGTAGGCAACAATAATGAGACAATTGAAATGTTTTTACTCAATAAATAAAAAGCCACTGAAATAAAAACATGATGCCCAAAAAACTAATTCTACTCCTTTCCATTTATTTGATAACAGCTCCTATTTTCTCTCAAAATCAAGAGTTTAAAAAACCCGACTACAAAAAAATTCAAAAAACAATTAAGAAAAAGTCTTCTCCTTTTTATTATCCTGAATTGATAAAAAGATTTATGACTTCAGACTCAAGCATGAGTTTAGAAGAGAAAAGGCACCTCTACTATGGTTATACCTTTAATAAAAACTATTCACCCTATGGAAATTCAAATTACAACGATAGTTTAAGACCCCTCTTGCAAAAAGAAGAGCATAATTATGAAGAGCTCGAAAAAATAGTAACCTTAACTGATTCCTTATTAGAGGAAACCCCTTTTGACTTAAGAGCCATCAATTATCACCTTTATGCTTCCGACAAATTAGCTAAAAAAGAAAGCTTTAATAAAAGATTAAACCAATTCAATGTAGTTGTTGACGCCATGCTAAGCTCAGGTGATGGACTGTCAAAAAAGACTGCATATTATGTAATCAATACCTCACACGAATATGATTTGCTGACTATTTTAGGTTTTGAGTTTGGCGGTAATCAAAGCCTCATTGAACATTTTGATTATTTGAGCGTCGCAGAAAATGAAGCGGAAATAGAAGGTTTGTACTTTGATGTAAGTCCTTGCTTAAATCACTTGAGCGACATGTTTAAGTAGATGCAACAAAGTTTAATCTGATTTTATTATTCTAATTAAATGATTAACAAGCATTATTTTCTACTTAATTCGGTTTGGCTATGGTTTCGTTGCGTGAAAACTTGCAAGAATTTTCCGCCGTAAACCAAAGACAGCAGAGTTGCGAGGACTTTCCGAGAGGAAAGTCAGAAGCAATGAACTATAGTCGTTGTAAAACGTTTTTTTATTATTTGTTTTTAATAAGTTCATTTCCAAAATATAGAACGGATAAACTAATTAATAGACAAGGGAATAATCCAGTCAAAAATCCAGTTGGGAATCCGAGTTTCACCATTACTAAAACAAAGTAAACGACATAACCAAATCCGAATTTTAGCATCCTTTCCATTCCGTTCAATTTCTTTGTCATTAAAACAATGAAAAATGGAAGAAAAAAGCTAATTAATAATCCTCCAAATCTACTATTCCAATTCGCATTAGAATCTAATGTTAGATAGCCAATTATTCCCATTAAGACCATATTTAGACCAATGAGAAATAGTCCATTTATTATTTTTGTTCCGATATTATCCTCTCGAATAGAATTATCCGTTAAAATCAATTCTTTTGAGTCAATTTCTAGAACTTCACAAATCAAATTTAGAGTCTTACCCCTTGGTTCACTTTCAGAGTTTTCAATCCGTTGAATAGTTCTCAAATTGATTTTTGCTTGTTCAGCTAATTCTTCTTGAGTTAGTCCTTTTATTTTACGAGTTTCGCTAATTTTATTTGCAATCCAGTTCATTTGTTTGATACTTTTATTAAACCTAAAAGTAAACATTCAGTCCAATTTTGATAACGGCTTTCCTTTGATTTTTATATGACATTTGCTTTGTCATTAAATGTCGTAAAGCTTTTTTAAATGTTTTACAATTCGGTTTGGCTATGCTTAGTTGCGACAATTTAGCACTTAGTTTTCTAAGTGTAACATCAACTTGGAAAAATCGGATGGTCATTGCGAGCCTTGTTCTCAAAACGAGAACTTTTTGTAATTTTTTCAATAAATGACAACAGATAATAAGAACCGTCAAACAACACAATGTCCCTTTTTATATTTTTACGTTAATTAATTATCTACCAAAAGAATGAAAAACCTTTTTCTAATCCTCTTACTTTTTGATTTTAGTTTATGCAGCTATGCTCAAAAAAGAGGGGAAATTATTAATGAAAAAACGCAAGAACCAATTCCTTATGTCAATATTCAAGTTCTTGGAAAAAAAATTGGCTTTTCTTCAACTTTTGATGGGGTTTTCAGCATTGAATCTATGCCTGAAGATAGTTTAATCTTTTCAGCTATAGGTTTTAAGGAAAAAACAATCCTCGCAAAACGAATCGATAAATTAGTTTCATTAGAACCTATTAGCTATGCAATACCTGAAGTAACGATAGAGAGTAAAGAGGAAAAAGTATTAGTTATTGGGAGAGTAAAAAAGCAACTCTTTAGCCTTTTCTATTCAGCCGCTGAAGGTTCCATGATGAAAGGACGATTTTTTCCTTATGATTCATCCTATGAAGGCCTCAAATTTATAAAATCCATTGAGTTCCTAACTGATTCTGAACTCGATCAAGCTAAATTTAATATTCGCCTTTTAAAACCTGATTCAGTGGGGACTCCAGGAGAGCCAATTCATAATAAAAACTTGATTATAATTGCAAAAGCAGGGTATCACAAGACCAAAATTAATCTTGCTAATCTTAAGCTACAATTTCCAAAAGAAGGATTATTCATTATTGTAGAGTGGTTAAATCTAAAGGAAAATATTCATGAGGAGAGTTTCAAGATTTCTAATACAGGCGAAGAAATTAAGATGAAATTAATACAACCTTCCTTTGCAGCCGAAAGCCATGAAAAGGAAGAAAGGGGATGGAACAATTGGGGCGAATGGAAAGTAGGCAAAAGTATATACGATAAGCCTATTCAGATGAAGATAATTTTAACAAATTAAACTCTCTCCCTCACCATTTGTTCCAAGCCATCGATCCAAATAGGGTGAGCATTCAAACTTTCAACCAGCTGAACTTTCTCTCCACCGTGTTCTTCAAATATCTCTTGATATTCAATTCCAATTTCTACAGTAGTTTCTAAACAATCGGCAACAAATGCAGGACTAAAAGCTAAAATATTCTTATCTCCCAATTTGGCTCTTTCCTCAACAACCTTATCAGAAAACGGTTCTAGCCATTTATTATCTAACCTCGATTGAAATGCTACAGTGTACTTTTCTCTAGGAATATTTAATTGTTCTACCAATAAGCGCGTTGTAGCAAAGCATGTTGCTTTATAACAAAACTTGTTGTCTTCAGTTATTTCGTTTTCACAATTATGATCCGCGCAAGAAACTCCTTCATCATGGACTTTATCCACATGTCGTTCAGGTAATCCATGGTAACTAAATAAAAAGTGATCATAATCCCCTAGCTTGTATTGCTTCGCTCGCTCAACAAAGGCATTGATGAAAGCCGGATGATCCCAAAATTGACTGATCATAGATATTTCCGGAATCACCCACCATTTGCTTAAAATTCGCATCGCTTTTTCCATAGCTGAACCTGAACTAGCTGAAGCATAGTGAGGAAACATGGGAATAATAATGATTTTCTTGTAATTCAACAATCGCATTTCTCCCATCACTTTCTCCATGCTTGGATTTTGATAGCGCATAGCTAAATGAACTCCATAATTCTCTCCAAGTTGATTTTGAAGTTTTTCTCTTACTTCTTCACCATAAATTAATAAGGGTGAGCCTTTTTCTGTCCAAAGTTGCTTGTATATTTTAGTCGAACCTCCTGCTCTAAAGGGCACAATAATCAAATTCACTAAAAATTTGCGAAGCAACCATGGCAAATCAATAACTCGAGGGTCATTTAAAAATTCAAACAAATACCTTCTAACGGCTCCAACTTTAGGCTCATCAGGTGTTCCTAAGTTTATTAATAGTACTCCAGTTTTCGACATAATGGAAATTAAAAACAGCAGAAAGACATCCCTTTAGCTGTTTTATTCATGGATTTGAATTAAAATTCAACAGCAAAATTAACCAATCTACTGCTTTTTAAGATTCAAGCGTTGCTCTGTTTTGTTCAAACTTTTTACAAGCGTTAATAAAATGAGCAGCAAAGAAACAAAAGCTGCAATTCGACCTATATAATCGCCATACTTTACATAGAAAGTTTGTCGATTATTCATTTTTACTGTTGCTTTTAAGACAGCTTGTTCCCACCAATTGGTCTGCTCTACAATTTCTCCTCTACTATTAATTATAGCAGAAATGCCTGTATTTGCAGAACGAACAATCGTACGTCGACCTTCAATAGCTCTTAAGCGAGCATAGGCTAAGTGCTGATGGTAGCCCGGTGAATTGGCCCACCAACCATCATTGGTTATGATGACATATAGATTTGCCCCCATTTCTGAATATTGATTCACATACTCTCCATAAATAGATTCATAACAGATTATTGGGCCAACACCCTGTTCATTATTTTGATTAAAAAATATGGTAGGTTTTTCTTGAGTGCCATATCTTCCTGTGGTCCCACCTAAACCAACTGACAATTTTTTCATCCAAGGAATGTACTGTATGAAAGGGATTTTTTCAGCACCCAAAACGAGTTTTGACTTTCGATGAATGGCAATTATTTCACTGCTATCTAATTGCATAGCGGCATTGTAATTATCATAATATCCTTCGCCTGGCAACTTTTTCGCGGTAGATGATAGCTCATCTCCTTCCAAATAAAGCTTAGAGCTTAGTATTCCTGTAATAACTCGGAGTTTTGGAAATTCTTCAATAATTTTCCTAAACTCTTCGGTTCCGTACATATAGTCTAAATCATGTTCCCAAAAAGGCTGCGGAAAAGCCGTTTCAGGCAAAATAACAAGATCTGTCGATTCAGTTACTGCTGATCGCGTTTGACTAATCATTAAATCGATTTGATCAGACTCAGAGATTCCCTGAAACTTGTCGTAATAGGGATCAATATTAGGCTGTATTATTACTATCTCTAACTCTTCCCCAGTTTCTTCTCCAGCATTCGAAATGAGTGAGAAAGAAAATGCTCCTGCTATTAAAAGAACAAATGCAATCAAGTATTTATAATTTAATCTACTCTTTACTTGGATCTCTTTAAACGCTTTAAAAAATAGCAGATTCAACACTAAAATAAACAAGCTTCCACCTAAGACACCTGTATATTCATACCATTGAATCAAATTAGGTTCGTTTGAAAACACATTACCTAAAGTCAACCATGGCCAAGACAGTTCCCAATTTAGATGGATATATTCAAAAGCAAGCCAATAAATTATTAATGATATATAGCCTTCTTTTCTGCCAACCTTTTTTTTGGTTTGGTGAAAGAGCCAAAAGACAATGGCCATAAAAAGCGAGTTACAAATAATTGCCATGGCGGCTCCCCAATCTGAAGCAAAATAAATCCACCAAGTTGTAATTAAATTAAAAGTAAAAAATGTTAAATAGGCATTTGCAAATACCTTAAATCCTGAATGGTTTTGAGTGCTTAACTTATCTTCAACCATTAAAAGTGGAAAAAGAGCATACCCAATTACAATAGTAAGATCTCCAATCGCGGGCCATGAGAATGCTAATAACAGTCCTGACAGCAATGAAAATAAGGGCAACTTAAATTTAGTCATGTTTTAATATTGTGCAGCAAAAATAAACAAGAAGGCCGAGGCAAATGGTTCATTTAAATACAAATTATCCAAGGATGTTAAAACTAAACATTCCTCCCTCTTCTGTGTTAAGCCCTAAGTTTGAAATTCAATTATGAAAAAAAAAGACCCTTACTTTCTTGAAATAACTACGAAAAACGGCGATTGATTAAGAAATTAATCAAATAGGTAAACTAGAAGTCATACCTAAAACCAGTACCCCAAATATTTGTAGTTGTTATATTGGAGCCTAACTCAGGGATGTTAGAATAGGATAAACTGGGTCTTCCTTCAAAATACAGCCTGCAATTTCCCCAAGTTGTAGGTTTTTTCGATAACCTCAACTCTAATCCAAAAGGGATGGATGCTAAAAATGCAAAACTCTCTTTGTTTTGAAATACCTCTTCCTGATAATTACCTGATTCGGGGAAGGCATAAAAATTATTATTCTGGAGTTGAGCTCCTGATTCCAGATAGTTTCCACTATTTGAAGAGATAATTGTATTCGAATTAAAAGACATTCCAATTGAGATACCGAGGCCTCCATAAAATTTAAATCGACTAAGAGGGTTGCTGCTAATCAGGTAGGCCGAATCAATAAAAAGTTGCTCTCTGCTATAGTCCATGTAGTAACTTTCTGAATAAACAGAATCTACATAATAGACCCTTCCATCTTTGTTAGAAACCAAGGTATCTACTCTATAAAATTCAGAATAAGCACTGCTTCGGCTCACTAAGGTTTGATTGGTGTAGGTAATTCCTATCCGAAAGTGTGGATTGTATTTAGACGTTTTTCCTTCCTTGTCCTTTACATTAAAATAAGCATTCACATTAAATGCTCCACCAGTATTGGTCCCATAATAAAATTGATCGTTGTTGAATTTAGAAAAGTCTCCATCCAAGTAACTTGAATTAGGTGCCAATTTTTTAAAATCATCTATGCCATTACCAATGACATCAGAGGAAGTAACACTTCCAATAAAGAGTGAAACAGAACTAAACTCGACTCTTGGTTGGTTAAGCTCAGCTTGCGAAAAGACTAAAACACTTATCAAAAAACAAACAATAGTGGCGGAAACTCTTTTCATTTTAGTTTAGAATTGTAGTTAAAAACAAATAACGTTGAAATTTACAAAAAAGTACTCTACCTAAGTAAATACATCTTCCCATACTCCTTAGTAAAAAACTGATCTGCCTTGCTTTCTCTGAGCTCTATGTTATTTCCATTAATTTTCATTTTTACTCGGTATAAATAAACCCCATTGGCTAATTGGTCACCAAATTCATCTTTGCCGTCCCACGCAAAATCAGTGATGTTATTGCCAATGTGAATAGGCCCCAATTCAAATTCATCAATTTCTCGAACTACCTTTCCGGTAATAGTCATAATTTGAATTAATAGCTGATCAGGCACTTGGTTTCCAGTTAGAGTAAACACAAAACGGGTAGAAGTTGAGAATGGATTTGGATAATTCAACAATTTAGTCACCGCACTTTTGGTTACAATTTCAAACTCAATTCTATAATCTTTATTTCCCGAAGCATTGCCTGATTTATCTTTTGCTTGCAC
>CAYPJC010000055.1:0-9630 GCA_964410855.1 uncultured Flavobacteriales bacterium
AGGTTAAAAACTATCCCAATAACCGTCGCAGTATTGGCTCTAAGACCTTTAAAAGCTCTCCCCTACAACTTGGATACTGCTGAACCAGTAGACATAGTATACAGCCAATTTACTTTAAAAGGACTCCCCGTAGAAAATGTAAAGTTGGAAATTTTTGATTCAGAAGGAGTCAAGGTAGATGAAGTGGTTACAGATGCCTATGGGAATTTTAGTTATGAAAAGCTTGACCCCGAAGCAGTTTATGTGGTTAAAATAGCGGAAGAAGATATTGGAGACTTTAGTGGCGGAAAGGTCTATTTCGTAGATAAAGAAGGTGAAAAAACTGGGAGGTATGTTGGTGATGGAGAAAATGGATATGCAACGGAAGGTGTTATATTAAACCCTGGCTTAATTCAAGGATTTTATACCTATAATCAACTGCCAGCTGAAAGAGTGGCCTTAGGAGTCGTAGATGATAATGGATTTATACTTGATACCATTTATACTGATGCTAATGGGATGTTTGAGTATAAAAGTTTATCTGCAGATGAGGATTACTCTATTGTTCTTATGGAAACAGAAGGAGTTGTTGAAGAAAATTTGGATATCTATTTGATTGATGACCAAGGTGAAAAGGTGGAATCTCAAGAATTGAAACAAGGCTTAATGATTAGAAAGCCAATTGTAAGTTTACTTGAGAAAAACGTGGTATACAGTCAGTTAACGTTAAAAGGACTTCCGGCTGATAACATCAAGTTAGAAATATTTGATGAAGAAGGAAGTTTAGTCGATGAGGTTGTGACAGACATTTATGGACTATTTAGTTATGAAAAACTAGATCCAGATAAAGTGTACATGGTGAAAATTGCTGAAGTTGATATTGGAGACTTTAGTGGGAGTAAGGTTTATTTTGTTGATCAAGAAGGGAATAAGACTGGAAGGTATGATAAGGATAAGGAGAACTCTTTTATCGAAGAAAGTAAGCAAGAGAATAAAGAAGTTATAAAAGGAATGTATGCTTATAAAGAAAAACCTGAGGGGAAAGTCAAATTGGGCGTCTTTGATGAAAGTGGGTATTTAATTGACAGTGCTTACACAGAACAAGATGGTTCTTTCCAATTTGAAGGTTTAGACTCAAATGAGGCATTTTCAGTGGTAGTTATGAATTCTGATAGCATTAATAGAGAGGATTTAGATTTATATTTAACTGACGAGAAAGGAACAAAGATTGAAGCCCAGCCCATTCAAGAAGGATTAATGGTTAGAAAACCGCTTGTAAGTATAGTAGATAAAACATTGGTCTATGGACAATTTACTTACCAAGGTCTTCCGGTGGAAAATGTAAAGCTTGAAGTCTATGACCATGAAGGGACTCTGGTTGATGAAGTAATAACGGATGTTTATGGAAACTTCAAGTACTCTAAGCTAAACCCAGATAAAATATACGTTGTTAAATTACTTGTAAAAGACATTGATGTTTTCGGAAACAGTAAAGTTTATTTTGTTGATGAAGAAGGGAATAAGACTGGAAGGTTTGTTGAAACTGAAGAAGGGACTTTTGTAGAGAAAGCTCCTATTGAAGACCAAGAAAAAATACAAGGGTATTTTACTTACGAAGCTAAACCTGTTAAAAAAGCAGGAATCATTATAGTTGACGAAAATGGAATTCCAATAGATACTTTTTATACTGACAATTATGGCAAGTTTGAGTTTTTTATGATAGATAATGATGAAGACTACTCCTTGATTCCGATGAATGTAGAAAATGTTAAGTTAGAAAAGATTGACCTATATTTGACCAATAATGAAGGAGAGAGAGTTCGGACACTTATTGTTGAAAAAGGGAATGGAGTTTATTTAAAAAATGGGATAGATGGTCAATCTGAGCAGGCCTCTAAAGAAGATATCAACCAAAGTGAAGTATATTATATTTATTTTAAATTTAATCAATATACATTATCCGGCAATGATAAGGGTATATTAGATTTAGTAATCGATGTACTAATAAGTTATACCGAAGCAACAGTCAATTTAATTGGACACACCGATAATATTGGGAGTGAAGCAGTAAATATGCGATTTGGAGAGGTGCGAGCAATATCAGCAAGACGGTATTTAAAGGAAAATGGGATTATAGCTGATAGAATTTCAATTGAAAGTAAAGGAGAGACTAAACCCATTGCCTCCAATGGTGACTCTAAAGGTCGAGCTAAAAATAGAAGAGTTGAAGTTTTTTTAAATGAGACTAATTAATTTCCGTGCCGTTATAAACTTACAAAAATTTGCAATGAAAAATATTATCACTCTAACTATTGCCTTCTATCTAATCTCTTTTAGTTTAAAGGCTCAATTGATTATTCCCGCATTTAATGAGCCAACAATATTCGAAGCAGTAAGCAGTGATGACGAAGAAAGTATGCCTGTCCCATTTAATAATGGAACGGGGTTTTATTTTATGAGAACATATTATGGCGGATCAGAATCGGATGTTATTAAGGGAGAAGATATATGGATGTCTGAACAAAAGAAGAAAGGATGGGAGAATCCTTATCGGTTGTTTAGAGAAGGCGACATAGAAGGGAGTGGTTCAATTTGCGGAACATCAGCAGACGGCAGTAGGGTTTATCTTATGGTAATTAAGTATTTAGAAAATAGTACAGAAAGAAAGTTTGGTTATTTGGATAAAGTTGGTAAGGGCAAGTGGAGCGAATTTGTTGAGATAAAAATAGAGGATTTTAAGTTTGAAGAGAAGTTTTATCATTTTCATATGACTGAAGGGGAAGAAGTTTTGCTTATAAGTATGTCTCAAGCCACCAATCAATTAAATGAAGACTTATATGTAAGTCGAAAAGAAAACGGAAAATGGGAAAAGCCTATAAATCTTGGAAAAACGATCAATACAAATAAAATTGAACTATCCCCTTTTATGAGCAGTGATGGAAATATGCTTTACTTTTCAAGTGATGGGCATGGTGGACTAGGAGAGTCTGACATTTTTGTTAGTCGTCGATTAGATGAATCTTGGACCAATTGGACAGAACCTGCAAATTTAGGAGCACCAATAAATTCTGAGCATTTTGATGATTACTTTGTCATTGCCAATGGCAATAAAGTATTCTTTACTTCTAGTAGAGCAGAAGGGAATAGTAGTATTTATGAAGCTGAAGCTAATGGTGAATTTAGATTTGCTTTTGGAGACTCCATTATAGGCCAATTCATATACAAAGGCTTGCCTGCAAAAAATATTACTATAGAAATTTATGACTTAGAAGATAACCTTTTGGTTGAATTAGTAACTGATGAAGAAGGAAAATTTACCTATAAGAAACTAAGCATGGATGAGAATTTTATGGTTAAAATTAAAGCAGATGATGGAGATGATTTCGTGGGAATTAAAATGTATTTATCAAATTCTGAAGGGAAGAGATATAAACGAATGATTTTTACTGCAGGGGGGCTTTTTGTAGATGGCCATAAAATCAAAGAGAAAGAACAAATCCAAGGCGTATATGTTTATGAGTCTAAACCTATGAAAAACCAAGCGCTTATTTTATTTGATGAGAATGGTTTTGTTGTAGATACTATATATACAGACGAAAATGGCAAATTTGTCTATGAGAAAATTATTTATGATAATAATTTCACTTTAGTTCCTCTAGAGGAAACAGATGATTTCTCAATGGTGGACTTATACCTAACAGATGCTGCGGGAGAAAGAACTTTTACCTTGGCCAATAAGAATAATCAGTTTGCTTTTATATCTGCTAATGAGTTAGTTAAAGAGGTAAAGAAAGCTCCAAAGGAAGGAGATATAAGCAAGGAAGATAAAACTACTTCGGCTAATGCTGCAATTCTTAGTCAATGGAATGGGATGGCGCTAGAAAGAAAAACAGTTTATTTTGAATTTGCAAAAAATAATTTAAGAAATGAATCTGAAGAAAAACTCACGAGCTTACTAAAAATCCTTGAGGAATATCCTAAGACGAAAATTGAATTAACTGGACATACAGATGCCGTAGGAAGCGAATCAAGCAATAAACTTCGTGGATTTGAACGCGCAAATTCTGTTAAAACTTATTTAGTAAGCAAAGGGATTGACAAGACGGCTTTTCTTAAGCTTGAATCTAATGGTGAACTGAGCCCAGCTCAAAGCAATGAGGGTTCGAAAGGAAGGGCAAAAAATAGAAGGGTTGAGATCATACTTAAATAGCTTTCTATTATTTTTCGAATCCAAATTTTCTTAATGATACAAGAATGATTATTCCAAAACTATAATTATTTTTGCTGCTCACTTAATTAAATTTGAATGGCTAGACCAAAGAAATTTGACGAGAAAGAAACGTTGAACAAAGCGATGAATCTTTTTTGGGAAAAGGGTTATAACGGGACATCCATGCAAGACCTAATCGATAAATTAGGAATTAACAGAGCAAGTTTATATGATACGTATGGAAGTAAATATTCCATTTTTGAACAGGCATTAAAATCATATAAACAACAAAATTTAAAGCGGATTGCTGATTTATTATATTATCATACTCATGTAAGAGAAGGATTTTACGTTATGTTTGAACTATTAGTTGATCAAGCTTTATCAGCTGATGTTTCTAGGGGGTGTTTGGTTACGAATACAATCACCGAACTAGTGGGCCAAGATCAAAATATTTCTAAAATTGTTTTTGAAGACAAATCGGCTTTTGAAGAAATGTATTATAACTATTTAAAATACGGAGTAGATAACAGTCAAATATCACCTTATAAAGATTTAAGAGCAATAGCTAGTTATATATACGCGTTACAAAATGGACTTAATGTAGCTTCAAAAGTTCAACAGGACAAAGGAGAGCTCTTAAAAATTGCATCTACCGGCCTCATAATTTTGGATTAAAGGGGACGGCTTACTCTAAAGAGTCTAATAACTCGTCAGTTATTTCCATGTTATGGTAAACCACATTTACATCATCATCTTCTTCGAACTTTTCTATTAGGGTTAAAATTTCCTCTCCATCTTCTAAACTAACTTCTTGTGTGCTTTTGGGAATTCTTTGCAGTTCTTGACTCTCAGGCTCAATATTTAATTCTTCTAATTTCTTTTGCATGTTTCCAAAGTCCTCAAAAGAAGTATAAACAGTAATAATGTCTTCTTCTTTTTCAACATCATCTGCACCCCCATCAATCAATTCCATCTCAAATTCATCCATGTCTTTTTCACCTAAAGCAGAAACTGGAATAGTAAACACTCCTTTGCGATCGAAAATAAACTCTAAAGAACCATTAGTTCCTAAGCTTCCCCCATTCTTTGAGTAAATAGCTCTAACATTAGCAACAGTTCGATTAATATTGTCAGTAGTGGCTTCAACAAACAAAGCTATTCCAGCTGGACCATATCCCTCATAAAATATTTCTTGGTAGCTCTCTCCATCCTTATCAGATGCTTTTTTAATGGCACGAGATATATTATCCTTGGGCATATTTACTCCTTTTGCATTGGCAATTGCAAGCCTTAATCTAGGGTTTGCATCCGGATCTGGACTACCGCCTTCTTTAATCGCAATATTTATTTCTTTAATAATGCGAGTAAATATTTTACCTCTCTTAGCATCTAGGGCGCCTTTCTTTCTTTTGATTGTTGACCATTTACTATGACCTGACATAATCTATATAGTTTAAAAACAAAAATAGGAATTGTATTATAATGTTACCTACAAGCGGAAAAAAGAAAAACCCACCGCACATTCAAGCACATTTAATTTTGCTCGTGCCTCACAAAGTCAAAAGAGCTTTCACTTCCCCTTCGCCACTCAATTAATATTTCTAATCATATTATGAGATAATAAATAAACTTTCTTATATTGTTGCAGAATAACGAATCATTCTAAAATGAACAGAATAAAAGAGGTTTTAGACGAGAAAGGAATAAAGCAAATTTGGCTATCGGAAAAGCTAGGCAAAAGCTATAACATGGTAAATGGTTATGTAAAAAACCGCAGACAGCCAACTCTTGAATTACTAAACCAAATAGCGGAAATTTTAGATATTGATGTAAAAGATTTAATCATTTCAAATAAAGAACCGAAATGAACGAATCACAAACACGACAAGAATTAATAGACATTCAACTAAAAGAAGCTGGATGGAATGTTAATGACCATACCCAAGTAATTGAAGAATATGTTGTTGATATAAATAACCAAGTAAAAGAACCCACTGAAAAATATGGGAATGATCAATTTTCAGATTATGTATTACTTGGTAAAAATGGAAAACCGTTAGCTGTAGTTGAAGCTAAAAAAAGCTCCAAAGATGCCAATACAGGTAGAGAACAAGCAAAACAATACTGCTACAATATTCAAAAACAGACCAACGATATTTTGCCATTTTGCTTTTATACAAATGGACATGAAATATTCTTTTGGGACTTAGAAAATGCTCCTCCAAGAAAAGTTGTTGGTTATCCTACTCGTGAAGATTTAGAACGTTACCAATATATTAGAGAAGCAAAGAAGCCACTTACTAGTGAACTTATAAATACCAAAGTTGCAGGGAGAGATTACCAAATAAGAGCTATTCGTTCGGTAATGGATGGTCTTGAACAAAAAAGGCGTACGTTTTTAATAGTAATGGCAACTGGTACAGGTAAAACAAGAACTACCATTGCTTTAGTAGAAGCCCTTATGCGAGCAGGTTGGGCTGAAAAAGCATTGTTTCTAGTAGACAGAATTGCATTAAGAGACCAAGCACTAGAAGCATTTAAAGAACATTTACCGAATGAACCAAGATGGCCAAAACAGGGCGAAAAAAGTATTGCAAAAGATAGAAGAATTTATATTTCTACCTATCCAACAATGCTCAATATCGTACGAGAAGAAAAGCAAACCTTATCTCCTCATTTTTTCGATTTAATTGTAGTGGACGAAAGTCACAGAAGTATTTACAACACCTACAAAGAAGTATTGGATTATTTTAATACCATTACCATTGGTTTAACTGCTACTCCAACAGATGTGATTGACCACAATACGTTTAAAATATTTAATTGTGAAGATGGTTTACCCTCCTTTGCTTACACCTATGAGGAAGCTGTTAACAACATACCTCCTTATTTGTGCAATTTTCAGGTAATGAAAATTAAAACCAAATTTCAAACAGATGGAATAAGTAAAAGAACAGTTTCTTTAGAAGACCAAAAGAAATTAATTCTTGAAGGAAAAGAAATTGCCGAAATTAATTTTGAAGGTGTTGAATTAGAAAAAAAAGTAATAAACAAAGGTACAAACACGCTGATTGTAAAAGAGTTTATGGAGGAATCCATAAAGGACATTAACGGTGTGCTTCCTGGAAAAACTATATTTTTCTGTGCTAATATTGCACATGCCAGACGCATGGAAGAAATTTTTGACCAATTATATCCTGAGTACAACGGTGAATTAGCCAAAGTAATGGTTTCGGAAGATTCTCGTGTGCACGGAAAAGGCGGATTACTTGACCAATTTAAAAATAAAAATTTCCCAAGAATTGCTATTAGTGTTGATATGTTAGACACTGGAATTGATATTAGAGAATTGGTAAATTTAGTTTTTGCCAAACCTGTGTATTCTTACACCAAATTCTGGCAAATGATTGGTAGAGGAACTCGTTTGCTAGAACCTACTCAAATGAAGTCTTGGTGTACCGAAAAAGATGTGTTTCTTATTTTAGATTGTTGGGACAACTTTGAATACTTCAAACTCAAACCAAAAGGAAAAGAGCTAAAACAAGCGATTCCTATTCCAGTAAAATTATTTGCTTTACGATTAGAAAAATTGAGTGTCGCTTTTGAAGCCACTAACGAATCTATCATAAAAGAAGAATGCGAAAGACTACAAAAACAAATTGTCTTATTACCTGCAAATTCTATTGTGATTAAAGACAATAGTAAAGTCGTAGCAAAAGTAAGTAGTGTAGATTTTTGGAAAGAAATAACTACTGATAAACTAGACTTTCTTAAAGAAGAAATTCTTCCGCTTATGCGAACTATCTCTGGTGTAGATTATAAAGCCATGCGTTTTGAAAAAGATGTGTTAGAAATTTCATTGGCAAAATTGCAAGAGGAAGAAGAAAAATACGACATACTGAAAGAGGCTTTGTTAGAGCGTATTTCTGATTTACCACTTTCTTTAAATGTGGTAGCTAAACAACAGGAATTATTAAGAGATGCACAACGTGTTCCATTTTGGAATACAATTAATGAAGAGAAGTTCAATAATCTAATTGACAAACTATCTCCTTTAGCTAGATATATTGATGGAAGAGATACTGGTTCTGGCCCTTCTAAATTTAATTTTGAAGATGAATTAGTTGCTAAGGAAATGGTGGAATTTGGACCACAAAATGAGGCGGTAAGTATTACTCGATACAAAGAAATGGTAGAAGAAAAGGTAAGGGAATTAACAGAATCAAACCCTATCCTTCAAAAAATAATTAGTGGAGAAGCTATTTCAGCAGAAGAAATTGAGACACTAGCCAATGAATTGCATGAAGAAAATCCGCACATTACTATCGGCTTACTTCAAAGGGTTTATCAAAATAGAAAAGCGAAGTTTTTACAGTTTATCAAACATATTTTAGGTATTGAAACATTAGAAACATTTACAGAAAGTGTTGCCAATGCTTTTGATGCATTTATTGTAGAACACAATTATTTATCGAGCAGACAGCTTCAGTTTTTAGACATTCTAAAAAAATACATATTAGAAAAAGGAGATTTGAAAAAGAAAAACTTGATAGAATCACCATTTACAATGATTCACCCTGAAGGAATAAGAGGTGTTTTTTCACCTAATGAGATTAACGAAATTTTAAAATTAACGCAGACTATTTTAGCTGCATAGCTACTAAAGTGGTCGAATTCGACCACTTTAAATTTATACAGATGGCAAAAAAGAAAAAAATTATTATTGATGGTACGGAAATAACTATTCTGGCTCAAGCCAAAACAGACTACATTTCTTTAACCGACATGGCAAGGAGTCAATTGCAAGAAGTTGTGATAATAAAGTGGTTGAGTTTAAAAAGTACAATTGAATATATTGGAGAATGGGAATCATTGTACAATCCTGATTTTAATTATACCGAATTCGGTACAATTAAAAACGCTGCGGGCAGTAACAATTTTGTGTTGTCTGTAAAACAATGGATAGCTGCTACAAATGCCATTGGACTTACTTCAAAAGCTGGTAGATACGGAGGTACTTATGGGCACAAAGATTTGGCTTTCCATTTTGGTATGTGGATTAGTCCGAAATTTCAATTGCTCTTGGTTAAAGAATATCAACGACTTAAAGAAGATGAAAACGACAGACTTAAACTCAACTGGAATTTACAAAGAACCCTAGCCAAGGTAAACTACACCATACATACGGATGCTATTAAAGAACAGTTGATTCCTGAAAAAATATCGGGCAAACAAAAAGCAATAATTTATGCTACCGAAGCTGATATGCTAAACGTAGCACTCTTTGGTTTAACGGCCGCCAGCTATAAACAGCAAAACCCAACTGAGAAAGGCCTGCCTGCCGAAAAGGCAGGAAATTTAAGAGACCAAGCCAGTTTAGAGCAATTGGTGGTACTATCCAATATGGAAAGTATTAATGCAGTGCTTATTCGACAAGG
>CAYPJC010000056.1:0-817 GCA_964410855.1 uncultured Flavobacteriales bacterium
ACATTAAAGAATAAATTCTAACTATTTTTTGGATATAAAAAAACCTGTAACAAATGTTACAGGTTTTCCTTTCTTGGTCGGGGTGGCAGGATTACCTTCCTTTTCTCCTCAGCTGAAGCTATTAAGAAAAAGTCGGTGATCCTGAAAATTGTGTTGTCTCACCAAATTTCTGCTGTCGCAGATTTTTTATCTCGTTCACCGTTTATGAAAACAAAGTTTTCCTTCGGTTTACTCCATAAAAAAAGTCTGTCATAAATGACAGACTTTAAATGGTCGGGGTGGCAGGATTCGAACCTACGACCTCCTCGTCCCAAACGAGGCGCGATACCGGGCTACGCTACACCCCGAATTCGGTATCTTTTGCGGAGAGACAGGGATTCGAACCCTGGGTACCCTTGTGAGGTACGCTTATTTAGCAAACAAGTCCTTTCGGCCACTCAGGCATCTCTCCCTATCGGGTGGCAAAAGTAACAAGGATATTTGATTCATCAAATCAAATGATGCTATTTATTAATACATTTTTTCTCAAGCCAATTGATTGAACACTAAGAAACAAAAGACTCTTCTCTTGTCTAAGTGTAATTAAGGAATAAATAAGTAAAACGCTCTTCCTATATTTGTTTAAGACACAACAAACAATCATTGAAAAAACACCCATACATCTTCATTGCCCTTTTAGTTTCCACACTCTTTTCATGCGTAACTGAAAAGAAAAATGAACGTAATACGCCTATTAATATTCACGCTTTTTCAGATGCCGCAACCCTTAACCCTGTTTCTGCCAGAGATGAACAATCTCATATAGTTTGCAAACAAC
>CAYPJC010000056.1:874-6028 GCA_964410855.1 uncultured Flavobacteriales bacterium
TATATTATCCATTGACTCTACTAACCAATTAATAATTAGTTACGAAATAAGACCTGAAGCTAAATTTGATGATGGCAGCCAAATTACAGCCAAAGATGTTGCCTTCTCATTGAAACTAAACGTTTGCCCTTTAATAAACAATGTGGGAGGAGCAAATTATTATGGTTTTATTAAAAAAATAATACTAATAGATAATAATCCCTTAAAAATTAGCTTCAAATGCGAGGAAATTGGTCCTATATATGAATATTATAGCGGTGACTTTGCTGTTTTACAGCAGAAATTATATGACAAAAATGGCATCCTATCTCAATTTAGCTATCAAGACTTACTGTTAAATGAATCACTAGAAAAAAATCAAGAACTAATAGAATTTGCTAATGATTTCAATGGTGATAAATACGCCTTTGATCCTCAATTTATAAGCGGATCTGGAGCTTATACTTTAGTTAAATGGAATAAAAATCAAACCATCTTTTTAGAAAAAAAAGAAAATTGGTGGGGAGAAAATATAAAAAACAAAAACACCTTTTTTACTGCAAACGCTACAAAATTAAATTATGAAATTATCAATGATCCAACAACTGCATTAGTGGCTTTAAAATCAGGTAAAATAGATTTTATGAGAAAAATTCCTGCTAGAGATTTTCAAGAAATTGAAACAAGGGCTAATGAACTAAATCTTAAAACAGAATCTGTTACCGGATTTGGTTACCAATATATAGGCATGAATTTAAACAATGAAATTCTAGCTGATATAAACGTTCGTAAAGCCATTGCTTACATGGTTCCTAAAAAGAATATAATTGACAAAGTATTTTATGGTCAAGGCTTGGCTACTAATACTCCAATAGCTGCATCTAGAGTATCTCTCTATCATAAAAACTTAAATTCATATGAATTCAACACAACAAAGAGCAAAGCTTTGCTGGAAAGCAGTAATTGGAAAGACCTTGATAAAAATGGAATTCTAGAAAAGGAAATAAATGGAACCATCACTGAATGCAAGTTGACTTATCATTACAATTCAGGAAATGCAGAAAGAAAAGCGGTTGGTTTAATTCTTAAAAGTGAATTTAAAAAGCTTGGAATAGAACTGGAAGTTATAGGACTTGAGTGGTCAACTTACCTTCAAAAACTAAGAAGCAATGAAATGAATATTTTCTACAATGCTGTTTCAACAATGCCTACACCTCCAGATTTCACAAGTTCCTTTCATTCTTCCTCAGCTGATGGTGGTCGTAATTATGCAAATTATAAAAATAATAGCTTAGATAGCTTAATCGAATTAATTAGAAAAACGATGGAGTCGTCAGAACGAATAACTCTGATTAAAAAGTTTCAAGAAATAGTAAACAATGACCTTCCATATATTTTCTTATTTACTCCGAATGAACGATTAGCCTATAATCAAGATCTAAAAATTTTAAAAGTATATTCATTAAGACCAAATTTTTGGCCGCCTGAATTAAGTTGGAAATAAAATGCTGAGCTATTTTATTCGGAGAATCCTTTACTTTATACCTACTCTCTTAGGAATCTCAATAGTGTACTTCTTTTTAAGTAAAACTAGTCCTGGTGATCCTGCATTAAACAGAATGGAATCAAGCATGCTTGGAAATCGGAATATAGATTTGTTAAGTGAATTGCAAAACTTGAAAAAGCTTAAAGAAGGAATGGGCTTAAACAAACCCAACTTTTATTTTAACATAAACAGACAAAGTAAAAGTGATACCTTGTATCTAATCGCCAATAACCAAATCTCAAAAAATCTAAATGAGTTAGCTTATGAAGCAGGTTCCTGGGAAGAAGTAAATTATTACTTCAGTGTTTGGAAAAAAGAAGTATCAAGGCTTGAGCTAGAAGCTGAAGCTACTCTATTTTTAAAAGAATTGATTCAATTAAATTCATGGAAATCTGTTCGCATTAAATTATCTGAAATAGATCATGATCTATTTATTCCCTTAAAAAATGCGGTGAATCTAGTTCAAACTAGAAAATATCTTTTAAAAAACTATATGCCATCATTCACTTGGAATGGTTTTGATAATCAATATCATAATTGGTTGGTCCAATTTTTGAGTGGAAATTTAGGCAAGTCATATACTGATGGAACTTCAGTAAGCTTCAAAGTTACTGAAGCATTAAAAACCACATTGCTTTTAAGTATCATCGCTATATTTATTTCCTTTTTAATAGCAATACCTTTGGCAATTCATGCTTCTTCTAAGATAAACTCTTCTTTTGACAAATTCGTTAGCACCCTATTATATAGCTTTTATGCCTTACCTACATTTTGGATAGCCACCCTACTAATTATATATTTTGGAGGAGGTGATTACTTAAATTGGTTTCCTTCATATGGATTAGGCAAGCTTGATGGCTCTGAAACTGTTTGGGAATTAATTCAAATTAGAAGCTCTCACCTTGTTTTACCGATCTTTTGCTTAACCTATGGCTCAATAACCGTCATCTTTAAGCAATTAAAAAATGCTATGATTCGCGAATTACAATCAGATTATGCAAAAACAGCTTTTTCAAAAGGACTTTCAAAACAAAGAATTTTATATTTTCATGTCCTAAAAAATGCATCCTTCCCCTTAATTACTTTGGCCGGAAGAACTCTTCCCGCTATTGTATCAGGTGCATTTATTGTCGAATTTATTTTTTCCATCAATGGAATGGGCAAACTCACCTTAGACTCCTTTTTAGCAAGAGATTATCCTGTTATTTTTGGCATACTCATGTTGGCTTCATTTCTAACTCTCTTTGGAGTTTGGCTTGCCGATATAAGCTATTATTTGAGCGACCCTAGATTAACAATTAATTCTAAAAAAACATGAGATTATAAATGAATTCTAAATCGACAGTTTCGTTTAAGCTTAGTACTGGATTTCTCATTCTGTGGGTTTTTGTTGCTCTTTTAGCTCCATTTCTTGCCAACGAAAAACCAATACTTGGAAAAATCAATTCAGATCTTCAATTTTTTCCCATTACAATTAATCAAGAATACACTTCTATAATTCCTTCCTTAATCCCTTACAGTGCTGAAACAATAGATTTAAACAATTCAAACTCAGTAGGGCCATTTGATTATCAAGATGTTAAAAGCACCTATTTTCGCCATTGGCTAGGTACCGACGAGCTTGGGAGAGATGTTTTAGCCAACCTCATTCATGGCAGTAAAACTGCATTACTGGTTGGCTTAGGGGCTATGTTTCTTGCAGGATTAATAGGTATTTTTTTAGGCAGTATATCCGCATTCTTCGGAGATAATAGAATAAGTATGAGTCGATTTGAATTTTACTTATTACTCCTTTCTTTTTTACTTTATCTCTTATTGATTAGTACATCCATTCCATGGGACGTTCAAGCGGTAAGCTTAAATCATAAAATTGGACTCCTCTTATCCATTTCGTCCATTTTTATCTCTTTTTTCTTGCTTGTTAAATACTATTCAAAGTCTAGTAAGAAAAAGAGATCCATAAAAATTCCATTAGATCTAATAATCGGAAGATTAATTGAAGTGATGGAATCTATCCCATTACTCTTTCTTGTTATAGCTCTTTCCGCTCTTTTAAACCCTTCGATAATTACTATTATCTTAATAATAGGAGTTGCAGCATGGACAGGAATTGCAAGATATGTAAGAGCCGAAACGCTAAAAATTATGCAATTAAACTATGTAGAAAGTGGAAAGGCACTTGGGTTTTCCAATCCTAAAATCATCTTTAAACATATATTGCCAAATGCTTTGGGTCCAGTATTGATCTCTTTGTCTTTTGGTATTGCTGCAGCTATTATGATTGAAGCTACTTTATCTTTCATTGGAATGGGACTTTCATCTTCTGAAGCCAGCTGGGGACAATTAATTGCTGAGGCTAGAAGTAATTATAAAGCGTGGTGGCTTGCCATTTTTCCAGGTTTGGCAATATTTTTCACTGTATTGTCATGTAACGTTTTAGGAGATCAATTACAAAAAAAGTAATGCTATTCAGGATATTCTACTCGAACATGATAAATGCTCATTAGCTTTTTCTTGAACATCTTTTTAATAAGATTGATGTCCTTAAAAGTAATGTTAGCTACTTCAAATTGTCCTTCCTTGATTTGCGAATCTATAATACCATTTACAAGCTTCTCAATACTTTCACCATCATATTTTGGTAAACTTCTGCTTGCAGCTTCAACAGAATCAGCCATCATAAGCACTGCAGTTTCCTTGGAATAAGGAATTGGACCCGGATATTGAAATTTTGACAGATCAACCTCTTGGCCAGGATTGTCTTCTTGAAATTTTCTATAAAAATAAAATGTCTTTGTTGTTCCGTGGTGAGTTCTTATAAAGTCAATTAAAATATCAGGAAGATTATACCTTCTTGCTAGCTCGATTCCTATTATAACATGATCAATGATGATGGAAGCGCTTTCATCAGGAGATAGCTCTTCATGTGGGTTGTAATCTGAATTTTGATTTTCAATGAAATAGTTTGGCATATTCATCTTTCCAATATCATGATATAAAGCCCCTGTTCTGACTAGTAAAGCGTTCCCTCCTATTTCTCTGATTGCTTCTTCAGCTAAATTTGAAACTTGTAAGGAATGTTGAAATGTTCCCGGAGCTTTTAGATTTAACTTTCTAAGTAGCCTGCTATTTGTATCAGCCAACTCCATTAATGTTACATCTGAAACAAAACCAAATATCTTCTCAAAAATATAAATAAGAGGATATGTAAACAGAGTAAGCATTGCACTACCAAAAAACCACCCTAAGAACCTCCAATTCGTCCCTTCAAAAGAACCCTCCTGAATCAACCCTATTGCAATATATACGGCAGAGTAAACTAAAAACACTATTAGAGAAGATACAAATAGCTGAGATCTATTTCGTAGACTTATTATACTAAAAAGGGTAATCATTCCCGCTATCATTTGAATAATGATAAATTCATATGGATTAGGAGCTATAAATCCAATAATGAGGACCGTAACTAAAAATGTAAATAGTGCCACTCTGATATCAAAGAATGTTCTAATAACCAAAGGCAGAATACAAAATGGAACTAAATATAGATTTGCATTTTCAATATCAATAGCCATCTTTGAAGCAAAAACAAATAGAACAATTAGAATAAGAAGAAATACAATCTTGGT
>CAYPJC010000056.1:6040-9579 GCA_964410855.1 uncultured Flavobacteriales bacterium
AATAATTTCTTTTCTAAATGAAACCAAAAACATAGCTAAGGATAATACCAATAGCGATACTAATATGATTTGTCCAAGAAGTATTAATGCAAATTGAGAGCTTTCACCCAATTGAGATTCATATTCAATTTTTAAGGACTCAACAACTTTAAATCGCTCGTCGTTTAACAAATCACCTTTAGAAACTACTCGTTCCCCTTCTTGAACCATACCAAGTGTCGGTGAAAGTTTATTTAATTCTTCTTGAAGGATATACTCATTGGTCTCTTTATCATAACTTAAATTCCTTTTCAAGCCACCATCTAATAATTCTAACATCAACTGCTGTTCAACCTCATTTAAGTCAGCTGAGTAGTCTTTTAATCTTTGATAGGCTTGCTTAATGGTATATACATCAGTTAAAGTTTTTGTGGTAGCTACATTACTCTCCAAAACAGCAATTTCATAATCGCTGGGCTTTCCTTCAATGCTCGAATGTAATTCAATGATTCCCTTTTCGTATAAGCTGTGAAGAAAATCAAGGCCATTTTCTAGGTAATAAGACTTCTCTTGAAGAGTCTTTCGATCAGATTTTATCAATGAATTAGTAGCTTCATTCCACTTTCTATCGAATTGATTCTCCACCAATTCAATAGCATTTTGTTCTACTTTTTCATTTTTAAAGAAATATACTTTTTGGTTTTCCTTAATTAATAATTCCTCATTAAGTAGCTGATTATCTGATTTATATATAGGAAAATCAAAGGGTGCAATTAAATCTTCATGCTGCCAAGGTTTACTCTTCTGAAATTCATACTTGAACTTTCCCTCCCTCGGAAATAAATAAACAATCAGGCTAACTGCTATCAAGAAAAGACTCACCTTGAAAATACTGTTATGGTAGTCTCGAATTAAATCAAAAAATCTTTTCATAATTAAACCTATAAGACTACGAAAGTAACATTAATCCCCAATATTCCTTCTTAGAATCTAGTAGTGAAATTGCCCAATTATTCCCGAGCGAAATCATTAATTTTGACTTTTAAATAATCAAAAGACTCAATCTTTATAAATTGTTTAGTCTTTCAATTGAAAATTAATAAAACCCTCTAGATGAAAGAAGTATATATTGTTGCTGCAGTGAGAACGCCAATTGGAAGTTTCAATGGCTCTTTATCAAGTATTTCCGCTCCTAAATTAGGCGCTGCTGCTATTAAAGGTGCGCTAAAAAAAATAAATCTGAATGGCGATGAGGTTCAGGAGGTTTTTATGGGCAACGTAATTCAAGCTAACATTGGACAAGCTCCTGCAAGACAAGCAGCAATTTTTGCCGGTCTTAGTGAAAACGTTCCCTGCACAACCATTAATAAGGTTTGTGCTTCAGGAATGAAAGCAACTATGTTAGGCGCGCAGTCAATCATGCTAGGAGATAATGATGTAGTGATTACTGGTGGAATGGAA
The DNA here is from genome assembly GCA_964410855.1 of uncultured Flavobacteriales bacterium. Lineage (GTDB taxonomy): Bacteria > Bacteroidota > Bacteroidia > Flavobacteriales_E > Vicingaceae > JAVJQS01. The sequence goes on from CAYPJC010000056.1 coordinate 7,481, forward strand.
AACATGTCTCAAGCGCCATATTATTTAGAAAAGGCAAGAACTGGTTACAAATACGGAAATGGAACTCTAATTGACGGTTTAACCAAAGACGGCTTAATTGATGTTTACAATAATTACCCAATGGGAAATGCTGCAGAACTTTGCGCAAAAGAATGCAACATCTCTCGGGAAGAGCAGGATAAATTTGCTATAGAATCCTATAAAAAATCTGCTAAAGCTTGGGAATCAGGGAAATTTAAAGATGAAGTTGTGCCTGTTGAAATTCCTCAAAGAAAAGGAGATCCAATTCAATTTATTGAAGATGAGGAATACAAAAATGTATTCTTTGACAAAATTCCAAACTTAAGACCTGTTTTTGACAAAGAAGGTACAGTAACTGCAGCAAATGCTTCTACAATTAATGACGGAGCATCGGCAATCATTTTGATGAGTAAGGAAAAAATGGAGGAGCTAGGCTTAAAACCTTTAGCAAAAGTTGTCTCGTTTGCTGATGCTGCGCATGCACCTGAATGGTTTACTACAGCTCCATCTAAAGCACTTCCAAAAGCTATAGAAAAAGCTGGCTTAAAGCTTTCTGATTTGGATGCTATTGAATTGAATGAAGCATTTTCAGTGGTTGGAATTGTCAACACTCAACAAATGAAATTAGATCCTGCAAAAGTTAATGTAAATGGAGGCGCTGTTTCTTTAGGACATCCTCTTGGCAATTCAGGGTCTAGGATTTTAGTTACTCTAATTAATGTTTTGAAACAAAACAATGGCAAATATGGAGGGGCTGGCATTTGCAATGGCGGCGGCGGTGCATCTGCATTTATCATTGAAAATATATCGTAATCTTATTTGCATTAGCAATAGTAAATGATGAAGTACGGTATAGGCCATTTAAGTGTTGTTCCATGTAGAGCTGAAGCTTCTGATAAGAGTGAACAGCTTACTCAATTGCTTTTTGGAGAATTAATTAAGGTCTACGAAAAGAAAAATAAAAGTTGGTACCGTATTAAAACTGCTCATGATAATTATGAATGCTGGATTGATGAGAATCAATTTTTATTCATCAACGAAAATGAATTCAAGAAGCAATCCCAAAGTCCTCTTCATGTTGTATCGGACATGGTAGAAGTTATTTCTCATAAGGAAAGTACAGAAATAATGGCTGTGCTAATCGGAAGTAATTTGCCTATTTTTAATAAGCAGACACTAAAAGTAAATGATCAAAACTGGCTTTATGATGGCAGCTTCCAACGAATAGATAATCCATTGCCTAAGTCAAGAATAGCTGAGAACGCATTATTATTTTTAAATGCTCCTTATCAATGGGGAGGCAGATCGCCTTTTGGAATAGATTGTTCAGGCTTTGTACAATTAGTCTATAAATTAAATGGAGTAAAGCTACCTAGAGATGCCTCACAACAAGCAGTAAAAGGGCAAGCTTTTTCTTTCATAGAAGAAGCTGAAGAAGGAGATTTAGCCTTTTTTGACAATGAAGAAGGGCTTATAACTCATGTTGGCATAATTTTGGATAACAACAGAATTATTCATGCTTCTGGATGCGTTCGAATTGATAGATTGGATCATCAAGGAATTTATAATGAAGAAAAAAGAGATTACAGTCACCGATTAAGATTAATAGCTAAACTATTTTAAAAACTTATTTTTATCCCTAATTTTTAACTTATTAAACAACTAATATGAAAACAATGAAAACTCTTTTTAATTTTGCCATCGTTGCACTAATGGCAGTTTCTTGTACTGCCCAAGATAAATTAGCTGATGGATTATATGCGAAAATGCAAACATCTAAAGGAACTATTTTAATACAACTGGAATTTGAAAAAACACCCTTGACAGTAGCCAATTTTGTAGGATTAGCCGAAGGAAAAATCTCTAATAATGCGAAAGCAGACGGAGTTCCTTATTACGACGGCCTTAGCTTTCACAGAGTTATTGAAAACTTCATGATTCAAGGTGGAGATCCTTCAGGTAATGGATCTGGTGGTCCCGGATATAGTTTTAAAGATGAATTTAACAATGATCTAAAGCATGACAGAGCTGGAACTCTATCTATGGCAAATTCAGGTCCATCTACGAATGGAAGCCAG
>CAYPJC010000057.1:0-7169 GCA_964410855.1 uncultured Flavobacteriales bacterium
TCCTACAGCACATAAATAAACTTTTCCTTTATCGACACGATAAGATGATAAAAAACTACTTCCATTTTGCAGTTGCATAATGGGTTCTACCAGTTGATTCGACTTCACACTTATCCTTCTGTACGATTTAAGATTAGGAAGTTGTAGGTTCTTTGGTAATTCATCAAATACATCTTTAAATATTGCTGACTTCCGGTTTATAGAAGAAACAGAAATTTCTTTTTTTTCTACCAAGCCATATGTTCCGATGCCTTGATTTGCTAAAAATTGATTGATACTCTTTTCAGACTCTTGATTAGGAAATAGAACAAGTGAACCTCCATTACTGATAAATTTTATCAGCTCTTGTTCTAAGGAAGAACTCATTGACTTTATTTCTTCAAGAATAATCAGTTGGTAGCTAGAAAGTTCACTGTAATTAATGCCTTTAACTGGTGCTTTATTAAAATTAATGATGCTGTCTCCTTTGAAAAGAGCTTCCACATTTGGATTTGAATTGTCTTCAAATATAGATAGAACGTTTACTTGGGAACGAATGGGATAACTGAAGTAAAGTGTATCATCAAAGGTAATTGGATAATCTTTAAGGATTAATTTACCTGTAAGCTGATTATTAGATCCATTTCTATAACTAAAGTCAAAAAGGATGGAATCTTCTCCTGAAGAATTAATAACAAAAGGAGATTTTAATTTTCCGTCTATGAATAATTGAGCAGGAATTTTTCTTTCTTCTGTTTCGCCATAGTTATTTATTTTAAGCTGAATATCTTCAACTTGATTAGGCAGGTGGTAGGGGTTAATGAAAGAAATAGCTGTTAGACTGGTGTTTTCTACTTGTGGGGCTTGAATGGGAATTACCACATATAGGTTTGTATCTGAAAGACTATTTAAGTTAACACTTGACTTTTGAAGGTCTGATAATAAATATCGTTCAATGATTAACTCTTCTTTACTAGATGACTGATTCATTCTATTTTGAACTTGATCAAAAGACCTAAATACAGGAGATATATTGACTTCTTGTAAGTGCAAAAGAAAGTCTTCTTGATTCAACCATCTTTGTTCAGTTGCTTTAAAGTTATTGGTGATTAATCTGAATCGATCAGCAGATGAATATGCATCAGCAATAGCTTTAGCCTTTATTTTGCCAATTTCTAAAAGAGAGCCCTCTTCTGCAACAGATTCCATAGAAAAAGAGTTATCTAAATAGATAATTACCCCTTTCTTTCCTTTTTCAATATCACTGGAATCATTTTTAATGAATGGTTGGGCAAACGCTAGGACTAAAGCTGAAATAGCCAAACACCTTGATAGCAATACTAAAAAGTGTTTTAACCTTGAAGTTGATTGAGTTTCCTGCTTAATATTTTTCAAAAACCGAACTTGAGAAAAGTAAACGGTTTTAAATCTTCTGAAATTAAAAAGATGAATAAGAATCGGAAAGATTAAGATACCAAGTGCAAAAAGGAATTCGGGCGCAATAAAACTCATTGGGGCTCGAAATTACGAAAGTTGCTCAAAGTGTTTGGCTGAATGAATGAAACATGACAATCATTTTTTCGAACTTGTTTAAAGTTGGCAGGATAATTTCGAGAGTAAACCATTGATTATACAGGCAAGGCTCTATTTTTATTGCATAGCAATACTGCTACGGAAGAAAAATTAGCTGAAGCATGGATGCTCAAGAGATTGCTCGCAGGTTTTTAAGTCGATTTTAGACAAGTTCGTTATTAAAAGACAGCCTACCAGCTGAACAACAGCAAAACTTTTTGGTTAATTTTATTCCTGATATTAAACTGTATAATTCAAGTGAAATCATTACTGTGAATTAGCTAAAACTTTAACATTAGGCCTAAAATTAAAATGTATTCTAAACTTAATCAAACCAACTTTCCTCCAAATTATAAACCCATGATGGTTTATGATGGAACATGTGGTTTTTGTAAATATTGGATAGTTAAATGGCAAAAAATCACAAAAGATCAGGTAGAGTATCAGCCTTTTCAAAAAGTTGCTGATCAATATAAAGACATTGACATATTACACTTTAAACAAGCAGTGCGATTTATTGATTTAGAAGGTAAAATTACAAGTGGGCCTAATGCTGCATATATTACATACTACCTCTTTAGCAATCCCAAATTTTTACACCTCTGGTATTCGAATAAAAAATGGTTTAGGAAAATGAGTGATTTTGCTTATAATTTCATTTCCGGCAATCGGTCGGCCATGTTTGATATTAGTCGATTTTTATTTGGGAAGGATCCAAACAATTATAAACCATACTGGGCATATTATCTAATAGGCATTTGTATCGTTTTCGTTAGTCTAATATTTTTTTTGTAAGCCAATATCTACTAGCGATTATAGCTTGATCTAGCTTAGAAAGTTTATTCAAATCTTTATGGATGTAGGAGGGTAGTAGTTTGAAGATGATAAACAAAAGCTTTAAAAATTTCCGTTCCATATCTAAAAGTTAAGAGCCAAACCTGCTCCAATGTTTATTGCTTGAATATCTTGGTTTAAAACCTCGCTTCTAATAGAAAGATCTCCATTGGTATCAACATTTTGGACCTTAGTGTTGAACTCTTGAGAGCTCATGAACCCTTCTGCATTTAATCTTAATCCTAGGGTACCAATTAATTTAATTCTTAAATGAACTCCATAATTTAGGCCAAAAGCATTAGAAGATGTTTCATTACTTCGGCTTAAAGCAATATCACTCGTTGTTGATTCAATTTTAATTAATGGTTTTTCACTATTCATTATTCCTCCTAGAACCTTAAAGTCAACCATAAGTTTTTCAGTACCGAGCGTTAGGTATGGACCAACCATCAAATAGTTGTGACTCCAATTTTTTGAATTTACTGTAAACTGGTCATCTTCAGAAAAGTCTCTTTTTAATTGGTTTACAATATCTTCATCATTTATGGTATTGCTAAATGCACCAAGATTAACTCCAAGGCCAATAAATTTAGAGAAATAGGCACCAGCCTCAACACTATAGAATAAACCAGAGTTGGCATTTCCCAAAGCAACCTGGTCTAAGTCTTTATAATCCGATATAGGAATATTAATTCCCATATTCAAGGAAATAAAATGTGGATGAGATAGTTGAGCTTTGGCGGTATTTGCAGAGCAAGCAAGCAAGAGCAACAAATAGAGTTTATTTTTAAGTCTCAAATCAATTGGTTTAATAGATAATGGTTATCAGTCCTTCTGTTTTGAGAGGACCTTTTAAACTTTCGTTAAATTTAGCTGTTTTTGCGGCTTTCATAGCTTTTGTGTTTAAATAAGTATTTGAAGTCGTTGTTCCCGGTTGTTCAGGTTCAGCACTTAAGATGTGACCATATCGATCAACAACTACCTTTACCACAATCGTGCCCTTATCTTCTGACCCGATAGAAACTTCAGGTTTTCTTATCATGGTTCGGCCTTCAATTTGATACTTTACAGTAAAACCGTTTACAGTTATCGTTTTTTCTTCAGACTGGGGAACTAAGGCACCATCGTAAGGCACAAACTCGTTAAAGAAAACTGAGCTGACTTCTTTCATTTGAATTTTGTGTTCTTTCCCTTCGACATAGACCTCCCAAACATCATTGTTTAAAGACATAACAACTCCTTCAATTTTATCACCAGACTTAAGAACTACGGTATGTTGACAGATGGAATCTAGGTAAATTGAAGACAAGAGTATTAGCAGGATAATTTTCATTATATATTTTTTTCAAAGGTATTTTAAAGCTTTATATGCAATTGGCAATTTCATATTGGTTTTCAACAGTTGATTCTTAATTTAAAAACTTAACAATTTTTGGTAAAAAAGGATGTTTTAAAAACGAGTCAATAATCTTATTTTTGCAGCATGTTCAAAAAGTGGTTCCTTTATATATTCTTACTGATTTCGCTGACTTCATGCAGTGAATATCAAAAGATTTTAAAAAGTCCAAACCCTGAATTAAAATATGAGAAGGCTGTTGAGTATTTCCAAGAAGGAGAATATTTAAAAGCTAGGCCATTATTTGAGGAAATAATGGGACTATATAGGGGAACGGACAAAGGGCAAGAAATTTATTTCTTTTACGCTTTTACACAGTTTTACCTTGGCTACTTAATTGAAGCGGCTTATCATTTTAGACAATACGCCAATACTTATCCATTAAGCGATAGAGCAGAAGAAGCTTTATTTATGAGTGCTTATTGCAATTACTTGGACTCCCCAGTGCCAACTTTAGATCAAACAGCAACGAATCTAGCTTTGGAAGAATTACAAATTTTTGTAAACACTTACCCAGAAAGTGATTTAGTTGATTCTGCCAATGTGTTAGTGGATGAGCTCAATTTAAAGTTAGAAACCAAAGCATTTATGAATGCTAAGCAGTATTATAAAATCAGGAATTATAAGGCTGCAAATACTGCATTAGAGAATATGTTGAGGAATTACCCAGGTACAAGATATGCTGAAGAAGTGAAGTATTTAATTGTTTTATCCTATTATGAATTAGCCGTTAATAGTGTGAAAGAAAAGAAACTCGAGCGATTTGATTTGGGAATAGCCGCTTATATCGATTTTATTGATAATTTTGCAGACGGTGATTTCTCTAATGAAGCACAATTAACATACGCTAAAATTATAAGAGAAAGAGAAAAATTCCTTAAAGCAGAAAATTCCTATTAATTATGAATTACAAAGACACAAAGGCAGCAACTACAACTATTACAAGAGACATCATTGATATCGACTCTAAGACTGGTAATGTATATGAAGCCATAACGATTATATCTAAAAGAGCTAATCAGATTGGAGTGCAAATGAAAGAAGAACTTAACTCAAAGTTGGCTGAATTTGCAACAACAACAGATAATTTAGATGAGGTTTTTGAAAATAGAGAACAAATAGAAATTTCTAAATTTTACGAGAGCCTACCAAAACCAAATGCATTGGCTATGGATGAGTTTTTATCAGACGCTACATACTACAGAGATCCAGCAAAGGATATCGAAGAAGACTAAAATGCTGAAAGGCAAAAATGTAATCTTAGGTATTTCTGCAAGTATTGCTGCTTATAAGGCAGTAGTAGTTTGCAGAGAACTTGTGAAAAAAGGGGCTAATGTAAAAGTGCTGATGACCCCTGATTCAACTAGTTTTGTTACCCCTCTTACTTTATCTACCCTTTCTAAAAATCCAGTTAACCTAGAATACTTTAATTCAAAAACTGGATCATGGAATAATCATGTTGAATTAGCCAAATGGGCTGACTTCATGCTTATTTGTCCCGCTACACAAAACACAATAGCAAAGATGGCTAATGGTATTTGTGACAATTTACTTTTAGCTACTTATTTTTCGATGGAGAACAAAGTCTATTTTGCTCCGGCAATGGACCTAGATATGTTTAAGCATCCGGCTAATCAAACCAATATTAATTTACTGGTATCATATGGTAATGAGCTTATACCAGCAGGAAGTGGAGAACTTGCTAGTGGATTAAAGGGAGAAGGAAGAATGTCTGAAATTGAGCACATTTTGAGCGCGATTGATAGAGAATCAAACTCACTAAAATGGAAAGGTAAAAAATTGTTAATCACTGCAGGTCCTACTCACGAAGCAATTGATCCTGTTCGTTTTATTGGGAACCATAGTTCTGGTAAAATGGGTTACGCTCTTGCAGAAGAAGCTAGTTCAAGAGGGGCCGAAGTTTGTCTAGTATCTGGTCCTACTTCGATTTTGCCGCCATCAGTTTCAGAATTCGTTCAAATTACTTCTGCCGATGAATTGTTTGAAGCAGTAGACAGTAGATTTAAAAATACGGATGTTTGTATCATGGCTGCTGCTGTTGCTGATTATAAAGCAGCAACTATTGCTACCCAAAAAATTAAGAAGAATGAAGGAAGTTTAGAGCAATTAGAACTTCAGCCAACAGTTGATGTTCTAAAAACAATGGGTCAAAGAAAATCTACCAATCAATTTTTAGTTGGATTTGCATTAGAAACTGAAAATGAAGAATCTAATGCCAAACAAAAACTGCTTACTAAGAATTGTGATTTATTGGTTTTAAACACACTAATTAATTCTAAGGCTGGTTTTGGAACAGATACTAATTTGGTTCGGATTTTCGATAAAAACAATAATTCGTACGATTATCAGTTAAAAACTAAAAAAGAAGTTGCAAAAGACATCTTGAATTTGATTGAAGACAAATGGTAAGTTATTTGATTCGCTTTTTTATACTCTCCCTTATTTTATCTTTGTCTACAACAAGTATAGCTCAAGAGCTTAATTGTCAGGTTTTCGTAGATGCTCGACAGATTGAAGGTAGTGAAAAGGTTATGTTTGAGCAAATGCAAAAAGAAATTTTCCAAGTGGTTAATGGTCAAAAGTGGACTGCTAATAAGTATGAGACTCATGAGCGAATTGAATGCAGCATTGTTATAAACCTCACAAGTAGAATTTCAGACAACCAGTTTATGGGCAATATTCAGATTCAAGCTTCGCGCCCCATATATGGCACAAGTTATAATAGTCCCATTATGAATATCAGAGACGAGGACTTCGTTATTAAATACAATCAATTTGTGCCTCTTCTATATAATGAAGGAACATATACATCTGAACTCACTTCTATTCTTGCCTTTTACATTTATATGATATTAGGTTATGACGCTGATTCCTTTGTGCTTGAGGGTGGAAATCCACATTTTCAACAAGCATTAAGAATTGTAAATAGTGCTCAAAGATCTCCCGAAAATGGGTGGAGGGCATTTGAGGATCAATCTAATAGGTATTGGTTAATTGAAAATGCTTTAAGTGCTCGTTTTAAACCCTTAAGAAAAACATATTACGAGTATCATCGTTTGGGCTTTGATGTGATGCATCAAGATGTGGTGAGGGGAAGAAGTAAAATATCTGAAAGTCTAAAGACTTTAAGGAGTATACATAATGTTGCGCCTTCTTCTTATAACATGCAAGCTTTTTTTAATGCAAAAATGCAAGAAGTGGTCAATCTATACGGGCAAGCTACCCCACAAGAAAGAGCTGAAATCACTGAATTACTCATTCGAATTGATCCGGGAAATACCAATAATTATGAAAAACTGAGAAAATAGTTTAAATCTATCTATCTCATTCTACTTTTGGCTTAATTTAGCAGTATGTTGAAGCAGCT
>CAYPJC010000057.1:7204-9574 GCA_964410855.1 uncultured Flavobacteriales bacterium
AGATTTCAATTGAGTTTGATAATGGGCTATCTGTCATAACTGGTGAAACTGGCGCAGGTAAATCTATACTTCTTGGAGCCTTATCTTTAATTTTGGGAAATCGTGCCGATCATGACAGCTTAAAGGATAAATCAAAAAAGTGCATAATAGAAGGGACTTTCGATGTATCTGGTTATAAGCTGCGCCCCTTTTTTGAAAAAGAAGAATTAGATTACTCGGATACCACTATCTTGAGAAGAGAAATAAACCCTCAAGGTAAGAGCAGGAATTTCATCAATGACACTCCAACAACACTTGATGTAATGAAGTTATTGGGAAGCCAATTAATTGACATTCACTCCCAACACCAATCTTTACAAATAAATGATCCTATTTTTCAGCTTGAAATTTTAGACTCACTTGCAGGAAATCAAGCCCAGTTAAAACAGTATCAAGAAACTTTTTTAGATTATAAGCAATTATGCAAAGAGTTGGATTTACTGAAAATAGATGCAATTGAAGCTAAAAAGCAAGAAGATTACATTAATTTCCAATTTAATGAATTGAGCGAATTAAACCTTAAAACAGGGGAATTAGATGGGTTGGAAGAAGAGCAAGAGCGATTTGCAAATAGTGAAGAAATTATTAGCAAGCTGAGCCAATTAACGCTTGGTTTAAGCCTTGGTGAAGAAAATGTATCTGACCGATTGGCTCAGCTTAAACAGCTGTTAGAACAAGCTAGTAGGTTTGATAAAGGATTAGAAGAAAGCAGTCAACGATTAAATAGCATTGGTATCGAATTGGCTGATTTAGCAGCAGAACTTGAAGTTAAAGCAGGGAATTTCCAACATGATCCAGAACGTTTTAAAGTTGTGGATGAAAGGTTGGGAGAAATTCATCGCTTGCAGATGAAGCATCACTTAAATGATGCAGAGGAGTTAATACCCTTGACCCAAAAATTAGAAGATGAATTGGAAAGCATTTCAAATTTTGATGATCGCATAACAGAAATGGAAAAACAACAGAATCTATTTCGAGAAAAGTTGAAAGAATCTGCTGAAGAATTAAGCAACAAAAGACTCTTGGCTACTACCAAAATGACTCAATCTGTTGAAAAGACTATTCATCAATTGGGCATGCCTTATGCACGATTAAAAGTTGTTCATGAAGTAAGGAGTACCTTTAATAGTTATGGATTAGATGATTTTAACTTTTTATTTACAGCTAACAAGGGTGTGGATCCGCAGGCTATAGCCAAAACGGCTTCCGGAGGAGAGATTTCGCGTTTAATGTTGGCAATAAAGAATCTTCTAGCCCAATACAAGCAGTTGCCTACAATTTTATTTGATGAAATTGATACTGGAGTTTCAGGAGAGGTAGCAAATATGATGGGAAGTATTTTAAATCAAATTGGCCAACAGCGTCAAGTAATATCTATTACACATTTGCCACAGTTAGCAGCTAAAGGAAAGTCTCATTTCTTTGTTTATAAAGAGGATGAAGGAGAAAGATCAATTACTCAGATGAAAAAATTAACTGATGAGGAGCGAGTAGAGGAGCTCGCAAAAATGCTTAGTGGAAGTAAATTGTCGGAGGCAGCACGAATTAATGCAAAGGAGTTGCTTTCACAGTAAATCCATTTTATATTTGTTTAACTAATAAAAACTCAAACTATGATACATCATTTATTAAAAGGAAAAAGAGGAATCATTTTTGGAGCGCTTAACGAGCAGTCTATTGCTTGGAAAGTTGCTGAACAAGCCAGAGAGCAAGGAGCCCATATTGTATTAACTAATGCTCCAATTGCTTTGCGGATGGGAGAAATTCAGAAATTGGCAGATAAGTGCGAGGCTGAAATTATTCCTGCCGATGCAACATCTACTGAAGATCTAGAAAATTTATTAAAGAAATCTCAAGAAATTTTAGGTGGTAAAATTGATTTTATTTTGCACTCTATTGGAATGTCGCCAAATGTGCGTAAAGGAAGAACATATGATGATACCAATTACGATTGGTTTCATAAGACGCTAGATGTTTCTGCATTATCATTACACAAATTACTGCAAGCAGCCAAAAAAATGGATGCCATAAATGAATGGGGCTCAGTAATTGCCTTAACCTATATTGCTGCCCAACGTATTTTCCCTGATTATAACGACATGGCTGACGCCAAGTCCTTATTAGAATCTATTACCAGAAGCTTTGGGTATCATTATGGAGTAGATAAAAAGGTGAGGATTAACACCATATCTCAATCACCTACAGTTACTACAGCAGGTAGCGGAGTAAAAGGATTTGATGCCTTTTTGAACTATGCGGAGGACATGTCTCCATTAGGTAATGCATCAGCCTTGGACTGCGCCAACTACTGTGTAAGTTTATTTAGTGATT
>CAYPJC010000058.1:0-9350 GCA_964410855.1 uncultured Flavobacteriales bacterium
GGTCAGTAAAAAAATTATAAAATATTAAGTCATGAAAAAAATACTGCTTTTTGTCTTTATCATTTCCTTTACTTCTAGTTTTGCGCAAGATTGGGCTCCATTTAAAACTACAGATACTATTAAAAACTATGTTTGTGACACGACATTAAATGTGCTTGGAGTATTCAACCCTATACAAACCATTTTAGTAGATACAACTTATATAGACTCCAATGCAAATACGGTTAAAATTTTTAGAAAAGGGTTCTCTTCTATTCGACTTTTCCATCGACCTAATTTTTCTAGCTTTTTTTCAAAAGTAAAAGTCAAAGGTAGAATTTTTGGGGACACGGCTATTATCAATAATGATAGCTCAATTTTTAAAACAAGGGATCAAAGAGGATTTAGTCTAGTTTTTCCACATCATTACTCATTGGACTCCAATTGGGTATTTGGAATATCTTCAAATTTCAAATTAGTTGCAACTTGTGATTCGCTGTATCAAGATTCCCTTAATAACGGCTTAGATTCTATGGCGCAGGTCAGTATTCAAGTCTATGATAGTAGTAATAACCTAGATTCCTCTCATCATTTTAATACAACATATATCATTAGCAAGCAGAATGGCCTTTTTGAAACGATTGATTTTACCGGTCTTGATATTGCATTTAGGTACCAAGCATTTGAGTGGAGTTCTCAAACTACAGTAAATGAAAACAGTGCATTAACTGTGGGTGATGAATTTCAGTATTACATGTCTTTATATGGCTCAGGTGTCCCATATTTTGGCACACATACCTTTAATACGATTGTAATAGCTGATTCAACCGCAAATAATATACGTTATGTTTCCTATCTCAGATTAGAGCAAGATCGCCCTCCAATTCCAGGAAATTATACCACCCCTATATTAAGAGATACCGTCAGTATTCAGTTTAATTTGAACTCGATTTATAGTAATAATCGCTCCTCAATAATTAATTTAACAACTAAAGGGTTTAGATATCCTATTTTTGGACGTACTGGTTCAAATACTGCCAGAAGAATTTATTACCGATACCAAACTGGTAATGTGTTTGTGTACGATAGTATTAGTAGTCAGTCTCCAGCAAATTTAAATACCATTGATAGTATTTTACTAAGAAGTTATTTTGTTGATGAGAGATTACAAATAATTGGGATTAGTAATGAATTTAGGATACAGAATTTTGGGACTTCGCTTGTTAATGAGAAACACATCTTTTACTTTAAAAAGGGCAGCGAAACGTGGGGGACGCCTTTAAATTTAATAGTTGGACTTGATGAAATGAATATTAATGAAGCTTTATCCATTTTCCCTAACCCCACTCAAGGCCAAATCACTATTCATGAAATTGAAAACGTAGAATTGATCCAAGTGTATAACATTCACGGTCAAAAAGTAAAAGAAGTTTTCCCTTTAAGACAAGAAACAGTTCAATTGCTTCTTGAAGGTACTCCTGGAGTTTATTTTTTGAGGATGCAATTAAAGGATGGAAGTGTAAAAACTGCTAAGGTAGTGAAGCAATAAAATGGCTTCATAACCTTGTTAGAAACAGTTTATCTGTAACTCAAATTGTACTGTCATTGCGATGAGTGGAGTGCAACGGAATGAAGAAGCAATCTATTTTTCGTTACTACAAAAGCGTCTTCCTAAAAAATGAATGCAGATTAACATTAGCAGATTGCTTCGTCGTACCTCCTCGCAAAGACGTCGTTGGAATAATATTAATACTTCCTCGCATGAATGACTGCAGAAAGGCTCTTGTATCAATCTTTTCTTTCTATTCCAGGATAAGGGTATGTAATCGTTTCAACTCATCTAAATAATTATTTTTGTCTGTTTTAAATCATTTATTAGTGATGCATCAGGAATTAGAATTATATTGGTCAATTGGAGGAGAAACGGTAATTTATTCACAAATTTGTTCAAAATTAAAAAACCCATAAATGTCAGACGATAAGAAAATTATTTTTTCAATGGTGAATCTCACCAAATCATTGCCCTCAGGTAAACCCATCTTAAAAAACATCTATTTATCTTTTTTTTACGGGGCTAAAATTGGCATTATTGGATTAAATGGGTCTGGGAAATCAACCTTAATGCGAATCATTGCAGGAGAGGAGCCAAGCTATCAAGGAGAAGTTGTTTTCTCAGATGGATATTCAGTAGGAATGTTGCCGCAAGAGCCAAAATTAGATGAAACTAAGACGGTGCGTGAAATAGTTGAAGAAGGTGCTGCTGAAACAGTTCAAGTTTTGAAAGATTATGAAGCAGTGAATGAAAAGTTTGCCGACCCAGATGTATTGGCTGATGGTAAGAAGATGGAACAGCTAATAAATGAGCAAACAAAACTTCAAGAGAAGATAGATGCTTTAGATGCTTGGGAATTAGATACCAAATTAAATCGTGCAATGGATGCCTTAAGATGTCCTGATGCAGATGCTTCAGTTGCAAACTTATCTGGTGGAGAGAGAAGAAGAGTTGCCTTGTGCCGCTTGTTGTTGCAAGAACCCGATATATTGCTGCTAGATGAGCCGACTAACCACCTGGACGCAGAGTCAGTTTATTGGTTGGAACAGCATCTTCAACAATACAAGGGAACAGTTATAGCTGTGACACACGATCGATATTTCTTGGACAATGTCGCCGGTTGGATTTTAGAATTAGATCGAGGTGCAGGAATACCTTATGAAGGAAATTATACTTCTTGGTTAGATCAAAAGTCAAAACGATTAAAGGCTGAAGAAAAGCATGAAAGCAAGAGAAGAAAGAATCTAGAAAAGGAACTAGAGTGGTCACGAATGAATCCAAAGGCTAAGAGGAGTCGGTCTAAGGCACGTTTGAGTAATTATGATAAATTGCTGAGTGAAGGAGGCAAAGAAGAAGTACAACAATTACAAATTCCAATTCCAAATGGACCACGACTTGGAAGCGAGGTAATTGAAGCTGTTAATGTTTCTAAGGGTTATGGAGATAAATTACTCTATGAAGGTTTAAATTTTAAATTGCCGCCAGCTGGTATTGTTGGAATCATTGGGCCCAATGGCGCAGGTAAAACAACTTTATTTAAAATGATTATGGGGGAAGAAAAACCAGATCATGGAGACTTTAAAGTAGGCTCAACAGTTGAATTGGGATATGTTGATCAAGCTCATGAAGATTTGGATCCTGAGAAAACGATTTTCGAAGTAGTTGCAGGTGGCAATGATCAAATGGAAATAGGAGGTAAGATTATTAACTCACGTGCCTATTTGTCTAGATTTAATTTTATGGGTGGAGACCAAGGAAAAAAAGTGGGTGTTCTTTCTGGAGGAGAGCGAAATAGATTGCATCTTGCCATGACTTTAAAAACAGAAGCCAATGTGCTGCTTTTAGATGAGCCAACCAATGATATTGATGTCAATACATTAAGGGCTTTGGAGGAAGGAATTGAGAATTTTGCTGGATGTGCAGTAGTTATTTCTCACGATAGGTGGTTTTTAGATCGAATTTGCACGCATATTTTAGCCTTTGAAGGGGATGCGAATGTTTATTTTTTCGAGGGAGGATTCTCTGAATACGAAGAGAATAAGAGAAAGCGATTGGGGGATCAACCAACAAAGTTTAAGTATAGGAAACTAGTGAAGTAAATTTTTAATCTCTTAATGAAGAACGATTGATAATTGCAGCGAATTGAAAAATAAAATTTAAAACATTGAAAATTGATTAAAGTAGGATTGCCTAAAGGTATGCGTGATTTTTCTCCGGAAGTAATGGCGAAAAGGAATTATATTTTCGATTGTATTAAAGATGCCTTTCGATTACATGGCTTTGAGCAAATTGAAACTCCTGCCATGGAAAATAGAGACACCTTGACAGGGAAGTATGGTGAAGAAGGAGATCGACTGATTTTTAATGTGCTGAACTCGGGAGATTACATAGCTAAGGCTGATAAAGAAGCTTTAGATGAATTAGCTTCTGTGAAACTTACTTCATCTATTGCAGAAAAGGCTCTTAAATATGATTTGACTGTCCCGTTTGCAAGATATGTCGTCCAACATCAAAATGATATTAGCTTTCCCTTTAAGCGTTTTCAAATTCAACCAGTCTGGAGAGCAGACCGTCCTCAAAAAGGAAGATACCGAGAATTTTATCAATGCGATGCAGATATCATTGGTTCAGATTCGCTTTGGAATGAAGTGGATTTGATTCAATTATTCGACGAGGTTTTGAGCAATTTAGGATTGCAAAATTTTACCATAAAAATCAACCATCGAAAAATATTAAGTGGCATAGCAGAGCTTATCGGAAAGCCTGAAATGCTAATTCCAATTACAGTAGCAATTGATAAATTAGATAAAATTGGCTACGAGAAAGTCATGGAAGAATTAAGCTCAAAGGGCTTAGTTAAAGAGGAATTGAATTTAATTAAACCTTTGTTTGAGTTAAATGGAGGTAATGAGCAGGTCCTAAGTGATTTAAAAAAGTTTTTAGCTAGCTCAAAAATAGCATTAGAAGGAATTAAAGAAGTAGAGTTTTTACTAGATTCAACCAAAGAGTTAGGCTTGAAAAAAGCAAAATTAGAATTGGATGTAACACTTGCAAGAGGGTTGGATTATTACACCGGAGCCATCTTTGAAGTGGAGAGCAATGAAGTGAAAATGGGAAGCATTTGTGGAGGTGGAAGGTATGCTGATTTAACTGGAATATTTGGGTTAAAGAATTTGTCTGGAGTTGGAATTTCCTTTGGTGCAGATCGTATTTATGATGTAATGGAAAGCTTGGACTTATTTCCAACCGAAATTGAAAATGCCGTTGAATTACTGATTATCAATTTTGGAGATGAATATGCTTCTTTAGCTTATCAAACAACAAAGCAACTAAGACAAAAGGGGATTGTTGCTGACTATTATCCCGATGCTGCAAAATTAAAAAAGCAGATGAAGTATGCCAATGATAAAAATATACCATTTGTAATCTTATTAGGGGAAGAAGAAATGAAACAAAGTAATTTCACTTTAAAAGAAATGAAAACTGGTGAACAATCTACTGTAAGCATAGAAGAAATTGAGAAAATGATACACCCATGAGCAAATTTGTAATCAACAATCAGCATGTTTCGCTAGATGATGTTAGCGCTTTAATTAAAAGCGGACATCATATAGAGCTTGGAGGAAATGCGAAAAAAGCAATTGTAAATTGCAGAAGCTATTTAGATAAAAAAGTAGAGGAAACGCAGGTCCCTATTTATGGAATCAATACTGGATTTGGATCACTTTACGATGCAGAAATATCGAAACAAGATTTAGCTCAATTACAAACAAACCTAGTTAGATCTCATGCTTGCGGTATGGGAGACGAAGTCCCTCAAGAAATTGTTAGACTGATGATATTGTTAAAAATCATTGGCTTATCGCAAGGGCATTCTGGGGTTCAATTAAATACCGTTGAAAGATTAGTTGACCTCTACAATAAAGGGGTAATGCCAGTTATTTATCAATTAGGTTCTCTAGGTGCGTCAGGAGATTTAGCGCCATTAGCTCATCTAGCTTTGGTGTTAATTGGAGAAGGAGAAGCGGATTATAATGGAAAGAGATATAGAGGAGAAGAGCTTCATCAAAAATTAGAATGGAAACCCATTCAATTACAATCCAAAGAAGGATTGGCCTTATTGAATGGAACTCAATTTATGAGTGCATATGCAACGCATTGTTTGATTAAAGTGACTCATCTTTTTCAATGGAATTTAAATTCAGCTGCAACGAGTCTTGATGCTTTTGATGGACGGATTGAAGCTTTTGATGAGGATGTCCATAAAGTTCGTCCGCATAATGGCCAATTAGTTGTTTCTAAGGCAATAAGGGAGCTTTTAAGTGGTAGTGAATTAATTAAAAGGAAAAAGGCTCATGTACAAGATCCTTATTGCTTAAGATGCATTCCTCAGGTTCATGGCGCAAGTAGTGACACTATTTCTTATGCTAAACAAGTTGTTGAAACCGAAATAAACTCTGTAACAGATAATCCAACCATTTTTGAAGAGGCAGATAAAATAATATCTGCGGGTAATTTTCATGGGCAACCATTAGCGTTAATATTAGATTTTCTTGCTATTGCAATTGCGGAATTAGGTTCCATCACTGAAAGAAGGGTGTATAAATTAGTATCCGGACAAAGGGGCTTGCCTCCTTTCCTAGTTAGTTCTCCTGGTTTGAATTCCGGTTTTATGATTGTGCAATACACGGCTGCATCTGCAGTTAGCCAGAATAAGCAATTGGCAACACCTGCTTCTGTTGATTCGATTGATTCTTCGAATGGTCAAGAAGATCATGTAAGCATGGGGGCTAATGCAGCCACGAAGCTTCATAGGGTAGTCTTAAATTATGAGCGTTTGGTTGCTATTGAATGGATGACCGCCTGTCAAGCATTAGACTTTAGAAATGAAAAAAGCTCTCCGAAAATCGAAGAGCTTAAATCTATGTATCGTTCTAAAGTGTCTTTTATTGAGAAGGATGTTACTTTTTATCCCCTCATTGAAAAAAGTATTCAATTTATTCGCGAAAATTAATTCAGGAATTAGTCTTTTCCTAAGTCATCAAAACTGACATCTGAAAAATTTGTTGTTGAAGGTTCTGTAGAAGAATTAGAAGGAGTGGTTTCTTTTAGTTCATTTGTTGTTCCTTCTTCAGCATCTCTTTGAGCTTCTAATTCACTTCTGCTTATGATTTCTTTACCACCATTTAGTTCAGAAATTTTTTCAAGAGTAGATTCTAAATTTTCTTTAAAGCTTGCAAAATCTTCGGGGTAAAGGAATAGTTTGTGTTTTTCATAGAAAAACTTTCCATTGTCGTTATTGAATCTTCTTTTACTTTCTGTAATTGTTAAATATAAATCATCTGATTTTGTCGATTTAACATCAAAAAAGTAAGTTCTATTTCCTGCTCTTAGCGATTTAGAAAAAACATCATCGGCTCTTCGCTTTGAACTTTTGTTCTCGTTATCCATCATCAGTAGGTAAATTCTATCTATATAATTTCTTTAAAGTTTGCTTTAAACAAATCTAACTAAAATATTCTATTTTGTTTTTAGCTTACTACGGTGTATTCTTCTTCCAGTAATTGTTTTTGATGCGTTTCGTAATACTCCCCTTTTAATTCAATCAAACTGGCATGAGTTCCTTGCTCTATTATTTCTCCTTCATTTAATACCAAAATCTTATTGGCATGCTTTACTGACGAAATTCGATGACTTATAATAATCGAAGTAGTATCAGACATTATTTTTTTCAGATTGTTTAAAATTTCTTCTTCAGTTTCTGTGTCAACAGCCGATAAACAATCATCGAAAATGAGGATTTTTGGTTTGTTAATTATTGCTCTTGCGATAGATATTCGTTGTTTTTGCCCGCCCGACAATGTGACTCCTCGTTCACCCAAACTTGTTTCGTATTTATCTTTAAATGCTAAAATATTTTCATGTATCGCTGCATTCCTTGCTGCTTCTTCAATTCTTTCTATGGGCACTTCTTCATCTATTATGCCAAACGAAATATTATTTTTTATTGAATCAGAAAATAGAAATACTTCTTGGGGAACATATCCTATATTACTTCTTAGGCTGTTCAAATTCATGTTTGTAATATCACGACCATCAATATAAATAGCACCAGAAGTAACATCAAACAGCCGACAAACTAAATCGGCAACAGTAGATTTTCCTGAGCCTGTTCTTCCAATTATAGCGAGTGTTTCACCGGGGTTTACCTCAAAATTAACGTGTTTTAAAGCGATTGTTCCTGATTCGGGGAAAACAAATGAAACATCCTTAAATTCAATTTTTCCTTTTATTTCTTGAGGCTCTTTAATTGGATTAATAATATCTGGCTGAGTTTCCAAAAACTCATTGATCCTTGTTTGTGATGCAGCTGCCCTTTGAACCAAGGAAGTAACCCAGCCTAAAGCTGTAACTGGCCATGTCAGCATGTTTACATAGATAACAAATTCAGCAATGTTTCCAATAGTCAAGGAACCAGGTGCTCCATTACCTTCTATAACTTTCATTCCTCCGATGTATATGGTTAAGATTGTACTTAACCCAATTAGCATCATCATAATTGGAAAAAAGAAAGCCTCAAGCTTAACTAAATCTAGATTTTTATCTTTATAATATTCAGCTTCTTTTTGAAGCACTTGGTTCATATACTTTCCTTTTACGAAGGATTTTATAATTCGAATACCTGAGAAGCTTTCTTGTGAAAAAGTAGAAAGTCTTGATAATTGTCGTTGAACAATTTCACTCTTTACATTAATTTTATTGCTAACAATATAAATAAGAACTGAAAGAAGGGGTAAAGGTGCCAATGCATAAAGAGTTAGCTCTACATCAATGCTTAACATGACACTAACAACCATAATGAAGAGTGTAACAAGATTTATGGTGTACATAATTCCCGGCCCAAAATACATTCTTACCCTGCTAACATCTTCACTGATTCGATTCATAATATCGCCAGTGTTGTTTCTCTTATAAAACGACATGCTTAATTCTTGATAATGCTTGTAGATTTCGTTCTTCAAGTCATATTCTATAAGCCGAGACATTATTATTATCGTTTGTCTAGTAAAAAAGGTAAAAACACCCTTTAGAAGTGCCATAAATAAAACAAGGCCTGCAAAAAATAGGAGTATATCACTTAAATCCATGTCTTGTAGATACGGATCAAAAAAACTAGGAGTATTTTCGATAGATTCATCAATAGTTGATGATTCCTTTGAGAATTCTTTTAATTCATCAGATTGAGCAACAGCATCAAATGCTTCCCGAATAATCATTGCAGGATAAATAGCAAATACATTTGAAATAACTACAAATAAGATGCCCAATATCAATCTGGATCGATATTTCCAAAGGTATTTGTTTAGGTATTTGAGCGATTTCATTTAAGGTTTTTAAGCTTTTTATACTTAGATATTATAGATATTTTTGCAATCTTTTATGCAAGGCATTTTTCGCTGAGCAAAATTAGGATAAACATATTTGTTAAATCAACTTTAAAGAGAAGAATGAACGAGATTATAGAAATTGAAGATTTAGGTGTTGATGTAAATCCTGTGATTTCCAAAATGGCTGAGATGGAACACGAACAAGTTGTTTTTTGTCAAGATAAAGCCACTGGTTTAAAAGCTATAATTGCAATTCACAACACAACTCTTGGCCCTGCACTTGGCGGGACTAGAATGTGGAATTACAACAATGAGCTTGAAGCGCTGAACGATGTTTTGAGACTTTCAAGAGGCATGTCTTTTAAAGCGTCCATTAGTGGCTTAAATCTTGGCGGTGGAAAAGCAGTCATTATAGGAGATTCTTACACTCA
>CAYPJC010000059.1:0-9337 GCA_964410855.1 uncultured Flavobacteriales bacterium
ATAAGTGAAAACAGGACCAAAATAAATCCAGCAAGATATTTTGCACCAATAATTTGCAAATCGGTAAGTGGCTTGGTAAGCAGTAATTCAATTGTTCCACTTTTATTTTCATCTGCAAATAACCTCATGGTTATTGCAGGTATTAAAAACATAAAAACCCAAGGAGCAATAGCGAAAAGAGGGGATAAGCTTGCATATTCATTGTCTAGAATATTCATGTCACCCGGGAACACCCAGATGATTAAGCCAATAATTGTCAAAAAAACAATTATGACAATATAACCAATCAGGGAACCTAAAAAAGCTTCAATTTCCTTGCGTAAAAGACTTAACATGCAGGCCTAAAAATTTGAGTGGCAAACTTAACAATTTAGACACGGTTCGAGAAAGATTCGTTTTTTCTCTTAACGTTAAAAATTATTAATGAAGCAATACCATTTTCTTTTATAAAATACTCGCAATAGTGAGTTGTAAGGTAAATATCAATTTCAATCAATTATCTTTGCCGCCTTATTTTTTTAATTATGGAAGTACTAAAGTTTGGCGGAACATCTGTTGGTTCGGCTGAGCGGATTAAAAATGTTGCGAACTTGATTCAATCCGATGGAAGAAAGTTTGTTGTTTTATCTGCAATGTCCGGAACAACTAACAGCTTAGTGGAAATAGCTAATAATTTATTTGCAAAAAAAAATGAATTAGCCTCTGACTTAATAGAGGTTCTTAGGAACAAATATTTTGAGACAATCGAAGAATTATTCAGTTCAAAGGAAATAAGCCAAAGAGCAAGCGAGCTTGTGAACTCACATTTTGATTTTCTTCAAAGTTTTACGCAAGATTCATTTACTATTCACGAAGAAAAGGCTGTTTTAGCTCAGGGTGAATTGTTGAGTACAGCGCTCTTTCATTTGTATTTAGAACAAGAAGGAGTTAAAGCTTGCTTGTTATCGGCTCTTAGTTTTATGAGAATTGATAAGGATTTGGAGCCTGACCACTATTACATTAAAGAAAATTTAAAGCGTTTACTCGAAGAAAATAAGCAGTTTGATATTTTTATAAGTCAAGGTTTTATCTGTCGTAATGTTTATGGAGAAATAGATAATTTAAAAAGAGGAGGAAGTGATTATTCTGCATCATTGATTGGGGTTGCATTAGAGGTGTCAGAAATTCAAATATGGACTGATATTGATGGCATGCACAATAATGATCCTAGAGTAGTAGATGACACAAAACCCATTCATGAAATTTCATTTAATGAGGCTGCAGAATTAGCCTACTTCGGTGCGAAAATATTACACCCTACAAGTATATTGCCTGCTAAAAATGCTAACATTCCTGTTCGATTGAAAAGTACTTTGTCACCCGAATTGGAAGGAACATTAATTACTGCAAAACAAAGTAGCGTTGGCATTAAGGCTATTGCGGCTAAAGATGGAATAAGTGCTATAAAAATTAAATCTGGTAGGATGCTTTTAGCATATGGGTTTTTAAGAAAAGTTTTTGAAATATTTGAACTGTATAAAACCTCTATCGATATGATAACTACATCAGAGGTTGCGGTGTCCGTTACCATTGATGATATCTCAAATCTCGCTCAAATATCTAATGAATTGGAGAAATTCGGATCGGTAGAAGTTGATAAGGATCAAACCATAATCTGCGTTGTAGGAGATTTTATAAAAAAAGATAAAGGTGTTGCCTCGAAAGTGTTCAAAGCCATAGAAAATGTGCCCATTCGAATGATCTCTTATGGAGGAAGTAATCATAATATTTCAGTGTTGGTAAACACCTCAGACAAAGAGTTTGCCCTACAAAAACTAAATACTCTTTTTAAGTTATGAGCCAGTTTAATAGCCAATTAGTAGAAAAATTTGCCTTAAAGAAAACTCCTTTCTTTTATTATGATTTGGAGGTTTTGGGAAATACATTGTTGAGCATAAAAAGAGCAATAGCTGATGCTCCATTTGTTGTGCATTATGCTATAAAAGCAAATGCCAATTCTGAGGTGCTAGAAAAAATAAAAGCACATGGTTTTGGAATTGATTGTGTTAGTGGAAATGAAATTAAACATGCTATAAATCATGAATTTTCTCCCAATGAGATTGCATTTGCAGGAGTAGGAAAAACGGATGAAGAGATTGAATATGGCTTGGACCAGGAGATATTTACTTTCAATGTTGAATCATTAGAGGAATTGAAAATTATCGACCAATTAGCCGAAAAAGTAGGAAAAAGAGCAAATGTTGCTATTCGACTCAATCCTAACGTCAATGCTAAGACTCACCACTACATAACAACAGGTTTAGAAGAAAATAAATTTGGAATCAACTATTGGGAGTTTGATCAATTGTTCGAGTTATTGAATCGGATAAAGCACATTAATTTTAAAGGAATTCATTTTCATATCGGTTCTCAGATTACTGATCTCTCAGTTTTTAAAAATCTTTGTAACCGTGTTAATGAACTTCAAATCGAATTTAGACAAAGAGGTATTGAATTGGAGCATATAAATGTAGGCGGAGGCTTAGGCGTAAACTATCAAAATCCAGACGAGGCCTTAATACCAGATTTTGATGCCTTTTTTGGTATTTTCAAAAACTTTATTGATTTGCAACCCAACCAAGAGTTGCATTTTGAATTGGGTAGAGCAGTTGTTGCTCAATGCGCGAGCTTAATTTCTAAGGTGTTGTTTATTAAAAAAGGAATCAAAACCAACTTTGCTATATTAGACGCAGGAATGACTGAATTAATTCGCCCTGCTTTGTATCAGTCTTTCCATAAAATTGAAAATATTAGCCAATTAGGCAAAGTCGAAAGCTTTAAATATGACGTTGTTGGACCAATATGTGAATCATCTGACTGTTTCGGAAAAGCCGTTAGCTTAACCGAAACTAGCCGCGGCGATTTAATTGCTATACGGTCTGTTGGAGCCTATGGAGAGGTAATGAGTTCAAGCTATAATTTAAGAGAGAAAGCAGCAGCATACTATAGTAATCAGATGTAACTTGATAAAATAGGAACTATGAAGATAAACTTTTTTTTTACTGTATTAATTTTTTTAGGAGTAGGAGTGCTACAAGCGCAAATAGAAAAACGGAGCTATTATGCTGATGAAGGATTAGTTCCAAGGCCTCAGTCAGTTGACTTTATTAGTCTAAAGCTGAATATCTCATTCGAGCCTGAAAACAAAATGCTTAGAGGGAGAGTAGAGGAAACGTTTAAAGTCTTACAAAAAGGAGTGGATACCTTATTCTTGGACGCTATTAATATGAAGTTTAGTACTGTAAATTTTGACGGCCAAGCAGTCGATTATGTGAATACTGGAAAAGGAATAATTCTGAAGTTTAATAAAACACTGGAATGGAATTCAATACATAAAATTGAAATAAATTATGAAGCAAGTCCCAAAAAAGGGCTCTATTTCATTGGTTGGAATGATTCAACAGATAGAAGTAGAAAGCAGATTTGGACTCAAGGTCAAGGAATTAATAATAGACATTGGATACCAATGTATGATGAAAAAAATGACAAGATAATCTCTGAGATAATCATAGAATTTGATGCAAACTATAAAGTGCTTTCGAATGGAACGAAACTGAAAGAAAAAAATGTGGGCAATGGAAAAAAAATGTGGCATTATAAAATTTCTCATCCACATGCTCCATACCTAATTATGCTTGGAATTGGA
The DNA here is from genome assembly GCA_964410855.1 of uncultured Flavobacteriales bacterium. GTDB lineage: Bacteria > Bacteroidota > Bacteroidia > Flavobacteriales_E > Vicingaceae > JAVJQS01. Next base: position 3,686 of record CAYPJC010000059.1, read on the forward strand.
GATTATGCTATAAAAACTGAAAAGTCAGCCAGTGGAGTTCCTTTGAGTTATTACTATTACGCAGATCAACCCAATCAATTGGAGCCTACTTATCGTTTTTCTAAGCAAATGTTTGACTTTTTTGAAGTAGAAATTGGCGTGCCTTATCCTTGGGAAACCTATTCTCAAATTCCTGTTCAAGATTTCATGTATGGAGCAATGGAAAATACTACAGCTACTATATTTGGTGATTTTTATTTGGTTGATGAACGAACGTATTTGGATAAGAATTATGTTCGAGTAAATGCTCATGAATTAGCTCATCAGTGGTTTGGAGATATGATTACAGCTCGTTCTTCTGCGCATCATTGGTTACAAGAAAGTTTTGCGACACATTACGATATGATGTATCAGAGAGAAGCTTTTGGTCAAGATCATTACGATTGGGTAAGAAGGAATTATAATAATCAGGCTATTGCAGCTTCCAAAAAGGATTTAAAGCCAATTGCGCACAGTAAAGCTGGAACAGTAAGGCATTATCCGAAAGGAGCATTCGTTTTGCAAATGTTGAAATATGTGGTAGGGAAAGAGCAATTCAATGCCGCTATTCAGCACTACTTAGAAAAGCATGCCTATGGAAATGTAGATAGTAAAAACTTATTGGTTGCTTTTCATGAAAGGTTGGGCATGTCATTAAATTGGTTTTGGGAAGAATGGATATACAAAGGAGGGGAGCCGTCATATAAGGTTGAATTTAGAGTATTCGAAAAAGAGCTTCAATTTCATGTGCAACAAAATCAAGAACAGAATGATTTAGTTGGATTATTCAAAATGCCTATTGTATTTGAAGTTCATTTTGAGGATGGAAGCAATGAAAGTAAATTGGTTTGGATAGAAGATCAAAGTCAGCTTGTTGAATTTGAGATTGGAGATAAGTCTTTAAGCTATATTCTGTTTGATCCAAATAATGAAGTGATGAAAACGGTAGAATTTTATAAATCTACAGAAATGCTAAAGGCCCAAGCTCAAAATGCAAAACATATGCTTGATCGGTTCGATGCGATTGAGCAATTGATTGATAGAGAATTTGAAGAAAAGGAGTCTTTTCTAATGAGTCGTTTCGAAGCCGAGTCATTTCATGGCATTAAGGCCTCAATTATACAATATGTTTTGCCTTTGTTGAATTCGAATTCTGAAAAATTAGCTAAAATGGCGCTTAATGATCCATCAGTTGAGGTACGTAAAGCAGCTGTTGAGAGTACCTTGAGAATACCAGAATCCATAGAGCCAGACTATAGGAAATTACTCTCAGATTCTTCTTATCAGCTAATCGAGAAAACTTTAAGGCTGTTGTCATTTTACCTTCCTCAAAATACTTCTAAATACTTAGAAATTACTGAAAATGAAATGGGCAATCGTTCTCATAATGTCAGAATCGAATGGCTTCGAATAGCTTATGCCTCTTCTTCGGATCAAAAACATTTGGATGAATTGGTTGATTATACTTCAGCATCATTCGAGTTTTTAACTCGCGTTAATGCTGCAAAGGCTTTGCAAAATCTTAATGTTTTTAATGAGTCTGCTTTAGCTAATTTATTAGATGCAAGATTGAGTTTTAATAGTAGGTTAAGAGGATCTGCAACCAAAGTAATTGACCACTTTTTTGATCAAGCTGCGTACAAAACGATGATCTTGAATTATGTGGTGAGTCAGGATTGGAAAGATGATGAGTTTAATAAGGTTAAAAGATATTTAACTTACTGATTCACTATAAACTTAGCTGTTGTGTTAGCGCCTGACTTATCAAAAACCTTCATAAAATAAAATCCTTTTGTAGGGGGATTAAATACGAAATTTTGCTGGCCTGTTTGGTCTATGTTGATTGATTTCAACGATTTACCTGTAATATTAAATACTTCTGCAGTTAAATTTTTGCCTGTATTTAAATTAAAGTACAATCTCCCTTCTGAATAATAAAGGGTATTTATATTGAGATTTATTTTCTTAGTAGATACTAAGAAAGGCGTGCATAAGCTTGGGAATTTATTTGTATTAATTGGGAATAGGGCTGTTCCCTCAATACCTGCACAAGCAACAAATGTATTGTTCGAGTCTCCTAGTAAAAGATTATCAGCAAGTTTATACTCTAAAAGTTTACCAACAGGCATTGGGCTTCCTACCATTATACTTGTGTCAAAAGTTTGGTCGTTATTTCCATCAGCACTAAAAATAGAATAATCGATTTTTAGGAAATCCCCGGCAATAGTTGCATTTGGCCCTAAATTTCTAACTCGAATTATAAAATCAGTAGAGTCGCCTAGATTATAATTTAAATCCTTTACTGGCGAGACTATTCGACTAACTTCAAACGAGTTTTCTTGACTAAAACCTTGAGTAATAGTAGAGCTGAAGAGCCCAACCAAAAAAAGAATAATTAAGAAAGATTGTATCTGCTTTTTCATTCAGTTAAATAATATTTATTTCTACACCTTGAACCTCAATTAGGTCACCTTTGCGAACTTTCAATCGTTTTCGATTATCGATAACCCCATTGTAAGACACTTCATCATTGTTAACCATTGCCTTAGCCATTCCACCACTTTCAGCAACTCCTGTAACTTTTAGCAGTTTGATTAATTCAATATACTCGTGTTCAAGTTCAAAATCCATGTTGTTGCAAATCTAACTAAACATACGAAGTACAGGGCTGCTTGTTTCAACTTCTATTTCGTTATTTTGAAAGAATGAACTCAAGGGCAAAAGAAGTAGGTAAGTTATTAGTGGTTTTGGTCCTATTTCTTCATTTTAGCTTAATAGCACAAGATTGTTCACAGGAGAATAAAGCCTTTCAATTTGGTGAACGAATAGATTATACGATTTACTATCATCTTGCTGGAGTTTGGGTTGGCGCTGGTGATGTATATTTTAAAGTTGATTCAAGTTTAATTAATAATCGTCTCTACTATCATTTTAATAGCTATGGGACAACCTTCAAGAAATATGACTGGATTTATAAGGTGCGTGATAAGTACGAAGCTTATACACTAGTAGATGGATTTAAACCTTTACGCTTTAAACGAGAAGTAAACGAGGGCAGTACTTATATTCGAGAAGATTATATTTTTAAGCAAAATGAGAAAAAGGTAGTAACATTAAGACAATTGGAAGAGGATGAGCCTATGGTGAAGGATACTGTTGATATGAAGGACTGTAGTTTTGATGTATTAAGTATGATTTACTTTGCAAGAAATATTGATTTTTCTAATGCAGCGATAGATGAAAAGATCCCAATACGAATCTTTATAGACAATGAAGGATACGACAGTTATATTCGTTACTTGGGAGTAAAAACGATAAAGATTAAGGAGTTGGGAACATTTAGGTGCATTGTTTTTTCACCTTTGTTGATTGAAGGAACAATTTTCAATGGAGGAGAAGACATGACTGTGTGGGTAACAGATGATAAAAACAGGGTGCCACTTCTAATAGAAACACCTATTCTTGTTGGCTCTATTAGAGCAAGAGCCAATAAATTTGAGGGTTTGCGTTATGAGCTCGATTCTAAGATAGATGATTGAATTTAGGTTCGTCTGAAAAGCACTAATTGAAATTAAAGCAATCAATTTAGGGTGTCACTAATTGTTGGATTAGAGTGACATTACACCTTCTATTTTACTTGCTTTTTCATATCGTTCAATAACTCCATCAACATCTAGCATTAGTTCTTTAGCACTTACACTAACATAATTGCCTTTATTTGATTGTTTAATAGTTACTTGAGCTTCAGGGCCAAATAAGGCCTCTACTTTTGCAAGTTTCTCGTTATTTGAAGGAATAATGAATTTGAAAAAATAAACTTTTGGCCAACCGCCACTTTTTTCTAGTTTATCCCTTAAATCTTTAAAATCGTTTTTTTTCATCTTATTCTCCCTCAACTGGTAGGTTTCTAACAACATCTCCTAAACTAGCCAATAAAGTCTTTTTATCCTCATTGGATTCTTTTTCTATTGCTTCCAAAATATCTGCTTCCATTTCCAATAATTTGGATTGTGGATAAGCACGATCAAAATTTTCAACCACAGTTAACGCCTCTAGGGTTGTGAGGTATTCTCCTTCAATAGCAGTTTTCACGAATAAGTTTAAATGATCCGAACCATCAAGGGCCGATTGCCAAAAAGCGCTTACCAAAAAGCTTTGGTAATAGACCATTTCTTCATCCTGAATGGCGTCAATTAGAATGCTTACACTTCCTTCGTCTTTTAAGTCAAAGAGAAAATCGACAATTTCTGCTTCTACAGTTGGTTCATCGGTATCTTTTAAAACATCCAAGATTGCTTTAAATGTTTTAGCATTGCCTTCCTTTCTGCTTTTGCTAATAGCATCTAGGATTATTTTAGGGTCACTTGCTTTTAAATCTTTAAGAATTGCTTGAACTGCTTTTGTGTCTTCAGCCATGGATGTTAAATTTACGCATCAAAATTACAAACAAAGCAACCTTTAGAAGTAGAAAAGACTAGTTTATTCCAATGGTTGTTTTACAAGGATTGTTTTTTCATGGAATTCGTTTCAAATGTTTAAATTGCCTATCATTCATATTTAAAATTTCTAGATGAAAGCTTCTGAAAATTCTCCACCTGCATTTAACTGGGATGCTTGGTATGGATCATTAGGCGGACGAATTATAAATATTGAAGAAGTTGATGATTTACTTCGTAAAATCAAGGAAGATCAATACCCAAGATTTGATGGAGAAATTAACCCTAAAAAACATCCCTTTAAAAACCAAAAAGAAGCAAGCATTGCTATTAAAACATTTGCCCGAAAAATTGGGGCTGATGAGGTGGGTGTTGCAGAAATTGAAGCCACAGATATTTACAAGGGCAGGGAAGTTCAAGAACGTTTTGCCATTGTATTGGGACAACGCATGTTATGGCGAAAATTTCAAGAGGTGCCCTCCCACGATTCAGCAGTAGAATGTATTCAGGTTTATTATACGCTAGGAGAAATTGTGATTGAGATGGCCAACTATGTTCGCAGTTTAGGTTATGCATGCAGGGTGGAACATCCCATTGGTGATAGTGATGTGTTGCACATTCCGTTGGCATTAAAAGCAGGTTTTGGTGAATTGGGAAGACACGGTTCAATCATTCATCCTACCATGGGTCCATTATTCCGACTTGGCAGTGTAATTACCAATTTAGATCTTGCGTTAGATCAACCCATAGATGTCGGAATTGCTGCATTTTGTGATACCTGTAAAGCTTGTCGAATTTATTGCCCTGCTAATGCTATACCAGACGAACGTTCAAAAGAAGGAGGGAAAGACCATTTAGGAAATGACCGTTATTTGGTTGACACAGGTAAATGCTTTACCTATTTTGCGAAAAACAATTATTGTTCTATTTGTTTGCCAGTTTGTGTTTACAAGCATAAAGAATGGGCTAAGGATTTTGAAGGATTCAAAACCAAATTATTTCCTGAAATAAATATGGAGGAACCACCAATACCTGCCGACCCAGAGGTGGATAAGCATTGGTATCCAAAATTAAAGCGTGAGTAATTTATACCTAAGAGGTATGTGCTTTAAATGTAGAGGGTTTCTTGATTATAGAAAATACTCTAGTGTTAAGTTAATCAATAATTGACGGATAAAGTCTTTTTAGTTTCACTCTG
>CAYPJC010000060.1:0-4824 GCA_964410855.1 uncultured Flavobacteriales bacterium
ACCAATATTTCTAGTATCCGTAGAAACTGCAAAAGATATACTAGTCGGAATATTTTTAGTTCCATTACCTGAACGGCTTTCTATAATATACATCGTAGCGAATCGATCTCCAACCGTAGTTCCTCCTGGTGACCCGCTAGACACAAAACTTGCTGGTCCAGTTCCTCCACCAAAACCGCCATCATCACGTGCGTAAACACTATCTGTTGTTGAAAAAATTCGAGAAGCTTCGTTGTTCCATCGATTTTGATCAACGCTGTCAGCAGTTACTCTCCAACTAGCTTCGAAAGTTCCTAAAACAGTAGGAACAAATCTAGGTGTACCAGTTAATACATCAACTTGCGAATCACATAGTGGACCAATTATTGTTCCAGCAACTGGTGAAAGAGGTCCAACTGGTGAAAGAGTTCCCATACTATATACTAAACCAAGACCTGTTGCAGGAGCACCACCTGGAGTGTTCAAGTGATATTTTTTTTTTATTAATCGTAGTTTTGTTTGATCTACACTTCCTTCATTTGTTAAACGAGCGAAAAGTGGAAGCGGAGGAAATAGCTCGTAAGGAATTTGTCCGTAAAATGGATAATAAACGTAGTTTGCTTCATTAAACTCCAAGTAAGGGTCGGCTAAAGAAATATCATTTTGTGGACCCTCAACAAGTGCAAAATCATCAATCATCCAAAAATAGTTAGAATGACCATCTGCCAGTATTCTAAAACGAACTGAATCTTCACCACCAGCCGTACAACTAATGTTTATAACAGTTATTTCACCACCAACTGAATTTGCTGTATTTAATTGATTTGCAACGCTACCTGGAGTCATATCGTATTCATCGAATGAAGCGAAATTATCAGTACTTACTTGAAGTGTCTGTCTATCTGCTCCTGAACAACAAAATACATAATACTGTTGAAAAGTAGCAAACACTATATTCGGCAAAGGATTTATTCCATTCGTAATATTCGGAGACTCAACATACGTATCCATGCTAACTGCACTAGCACCAACATTATAAAAATCACTTGGCAAACACAAGAAACCATTCGCAGCCGTCGTTGACTTTATTGCAGTAAGCTGAGCAGTAGCTGCTCCTGTAGCTAATGTATCAGCCCAAATCCAAAGAAAGTTGTTTTGGTTGTTATTTACAACAGACCATCCTGTAGGAAGAGCAGAATCAAATTCTTCATAGTAAATTGTATCATTATATACTTTCGTGTTTTTCTTTTTTTTCTTTAGAAAATCAGGATCGATATCGTTATCGGACTGAATCCTTACGGCCGAATTTACTTGGGCTTCATAAATCTCAGCAGAGAAATTCTGAGAGAAGCCTATAGTAGACGCTAATATCAAGCCTGACATTAAAACGTAGTTCTTTTTCATTTTTATATTTTTAGTTAAACAAAATTAGAATCATAAAGTTAACTAATTTTTAACAACTAGTTAACACTCTTGTTGGTGTTTTGTCAATCTAAAGACAACTTAGCTTACAGATGCTTCTTCATACTCAGAAATTGGCGGACAGCTACAAACTAGATTTCGATCTCCATAGGCATCATCAACCCTTCGGACAGATGCCCAAAATTTATTTCCAATACTATGTTCTGAAGGATAAGCCGCTTTTTTTCTGCTATAACTAAAATTCCAATCATCTGAAACACATAAATACTCTGGATGTGGCGCATTTTTTAATACATTTCCTTCTCTTGGTGCATTTCCATCTTCAATCTCCCGAATCTCTTCACGAATACTTTTCATTGCCTCTACAAAACGATTCAATTCGGTTAAACTTTCACTTTCTGTAGGCTCAATCATCAATGTTCCATTTACCGGAAAGGAAACTGTAGGTGCATGAAATCCATAATCAATGAGACGTTTTGCAATGTCAACAACCTCTATGTTAGAAGATTGTTTGAAATTTCTACAATCTAAAATCATTTCATGGGCAACAGTTTTGTTCACGCCTTGATAAAGAACTGAAAAGTCATTTTCCAATTGCTTTTTCAAATAGTTTGCGCTTAAAATAGCTGCTTTTGTTGAGTTGGTTAATCCATTTTCTCCAAGCATTTTTATATACCCATAAGAAATAAGAAGTACCAAGGCGCTACCAAATGGTGCGGCTGAAATAGAAGGAATAGCTTTTGACCCACCTGTTTTCACAATTGGATTAGAAGGCAAAAAAGGTGCGAGATGTTCTACTACACCAATTGGCCCCATTCCTGGCCCACCACCACCGTGTGGAATTGCAAAAGTTTTATGCAAATTCAAATGGCAAACATCAGCTCCAATTCTAGCTGGATTTGTTAAGCCGACTTGTGCGTTCATATTAGCCCCATCCATATAAACTTGGCCTCCATGCTTATGAATAATAGAAGTAATTTCTATAACCGACTCTTCAAAAACTCCATGTGTTGAAGGATAAGTGATCATTAAGGCTGCTAAATTATCGCTATGCAGCTCCGCTTTTTTCCTCAAATCCCTCACATCAATGTTACCAAAATCATCACATTTTACGACTACCACTTTCATGCCAGCCATAACAGCGCTTGCTGGATTTGTGCCATGAGCAGAAGATGGAATTAAGGCAATATTTCTATTGTGGTCTCCTCTACTTATATGGTAAGCTCGAATCACCATCAAGCCAGCATACTCCCCTTGAGCACCAGAGTTTGGTTGTAAAGACGTTTTATAAAAACCAGTAATTTCTGACAAGCCTCTTTCCAAGCCATTAAGCATTTCCATATAACCACTAACTTGGTTTTCAGGGGCAAATGGATGTATGTTAGCAAATTCAGGCCATGTTAAAGGCATAAGCTCACTTGCTGCATTTAATTTCATCGTGCAAGAACCCAAAGGAATCATTCCGTGCATCAACGAAAAATCTTTGTTCTCTAAACGCTTTATATATCGCATCATTTCAGTCTCGGTATGATAACGATTGAACACAGGGTGCGTTAAGTAATTACTTTTACGAATTAGACTTTTTTCAATAGGTGATTCCTTTACTACTTCCTTAATATCTTCATATTGCTTGCCCTTAAAATCAGCAAAAACTTTAATAAGAGTGTTCAACTCATGCAATTCAACTGTCTCATTTAAACTCAATGCAATTACATTTTCATCGACTTTTCTAAGGTTAATCTTATGCTTTGCAGCAAACTCAATAAGCCCATCTGCTTTTGAAGGTCCAACTGCAATTTTAAGCGTATCAAAATAATTTTTATTCAAAATAGAGTAATCCAATTGGCTAAGAGATTTAGCCAATTGAACGGTGTATTGATGAATTCCTTCAGCAATTGTCTTTAACCCTTTTTTTCCATGATATACAGCGTACATTCCAGCCATAATTGCTAGCAAAACTTGTGCAGTGCATATATTAGATGTTGCTCGATCTCTTTTAATGTGTTGCTCTCTCGTTTGAAGAGCCATTCGAAGGGCTGCTTTTCCATCAGCATCTATTGAAAGCCCTATTATTCTGCCGGGAATATTTCGTTTAAATTGATCCCGGGTTGCAAAGTAGGCCGCATGAGGACCTCCAAATCCCATAGGAATTCCAAAACGTTGTGTTGTTCCACAAACAATATCAGCTCCCCACTCGCCAGGAGGAGTCAAGATGGCAAGGCTTAGTAAATCAGCGGTAACTGTCACTAATGCTCCCTTTTCGTGAATTTTTGATACAAAGTCTCTATAATCAATAGCTTCACCATCAATTGAAGGATATTGAATAATGGCGCCAAATATATCTTGCTCAAAATCAAATGACGCAGGATCACCGATAATAAGCTCAATTCCTAAAGGCTCACTTCGATTTCTCAGTAAATCAATCGTCTGGGGAAAACAATCTTCAGCAACAAAAACCTTATTTACATTCGACTTCTTTAAATCCTTAGATCTTGTATGATACATTAAAGACATTGCTTCAGCAGCAGCTGTAGGCTCATCCAAAAGAGACGCATTGGCAATATCCATAGCAGTTAAATCAGTTACCATTGTTTGGTAGTTTAACAATGCCTCTAGCCTTCCTTGAGCAATTTCAGCCTGGTAAGGTGTGTATGCAGTATACCATCCTGGATTTTCTAAAATATTTCGCTGAATTACCGCCGGCACTTTGGTATTGTAATAACCTAAACCTATATAACTTTTGAAAACCTGATTTTTATTTGCTATCTCCTTCAAGTGATTCAAATATTGATACTCGCTCATTGGTTCTGAAAGCTCCAATGGCTTATCTAATCGAATTGATTGAGGGATAGTCTTTTGAATTAAATCTTCTAAACTTTTTTCTCCAATTAATTTTAACATTTCTTGGATATCTTCTTGGCTTAGACCAATATGCCTAGAACTAAATGGTGCTGATGTCATGTACTTCTTAATTTTAGAAGTGCAAATATAATTTAAACTCTTCTTCCAACACAAAAATAGAACTCAAAGAACAGCCATAAATAAGTAAAGTTTTGTTCACCTTTGAGATCCTTATTTTTCGAACATGAAAAATCTTTTAAATTTCAGTCTTTTTCTATTTTTTTTACTAGCATTCTCCCCTCACATCTATTCTCAGGATAGTTTGAAGTTTTTGAATGGAAAGGTAATTTCCATTAAACTGCAAAAGGTAACAGATCATGAAATTTCATATATTGAAATTTACAAGGGTAAAACCAAGCTTATTAACCGAGAAATTATAACCGTTTTTTCTTATATAGAAAAGGGAAAGAAAGAGACCATTGTTTATGAATACAATCCCGAAATAGGAAATTATTATAAAGTAGAAGAAATGAAAGACTTTATGATTGGAGAACGCCATGCTGACATCTATTTTAAAACACC
>CAYPJC010000060.1:4862-9156 GCA_964410855.1 uncultured Flavobacteriales bacterium
GAGCTGTTTCTGGTTACTTTTTAGCAGAAGATCAATTATTGTTTGTGGCTTTTCCAATAATTTTTTCATCTGTCATTTTAATTCCTGGCACAAGAGTAAAAAAGAAACCCTATAATTTAAATTTCTCTTCAAATGAAAGCTACATTTCGGGGTTCAAGAGAGTTGCCAATAATAAGAAATTTTTTAGATCGCTAAAATTCAGCAGTATTGGCCTGATTGGATCTTTTGCCTTTTTTAAACTTATAGAAGATTAAAATTCTCCCTTAAATGAAATATCTGTTTTGGTTAACTTACACCAACGTATTTATTTCTCTTTGCGCAGTTGCTTTATGCTCCTTTTGCCACCTCTATTTATTTAATAGATTTCCTGATTCTAGTCTACTATCCTTCATTTTCTCCGCTACCCTATTTGCTTATAATTTCCATAGGCGACTGGGAAGGATTTATCAAAAAAGAATTCATAAAAAAAAATCAATTACAGCGAATAACCAAGGAAAAGAGCAGTGGCTTGAAAACCATCAGAGAGTTATTGATGCATTAATATTAGCCTCATTTGCATCATCGTTATTCTTTATATACTATCTCCCAAAGCAACTAATGGTTATCATTTTCCCGCTTGCGATGCTTTCTCTATTGTATATATTAGAAATTGATCGACTACCATCCCTAAGAAGCATTCCATTTTTAAAAATATTTATCATTGCTTTTGTTTGGGGAGGCACAATGGTTTTATTACCTGTTTTTGCAAGTAGTGGGAATGATTCAATTTTTGAGTTTGAGACCCAATTATTAGCAATTGGGATTGCCTTGTTTGTTTTCGGAGAGACCATCCCATTTGATATTAGAGACATGAAAACAGATCGGTCTATGAACTTAAAAACAATACCCTCAAAATTTGGAATAAGGGCAAGTAAACTGATCAGTGTTGGATTGTATTTCATGTCCAGTCTAGTATTTGTGTATTTGTGTATTGCTTTTAATAAACCCATTCTCATCTCTGTGTCATTCATTTTAAGCATTCTTGCCTCAACAATTTTTATTTTAAGAATAAATGAGCAGAAAAATGAGTTGTTTTATTCTTTAGGAATTGAAAGTAGTTTAGCTTTACCACTCATTTTTTATCTACTTCTTTCTTATTTTGCAAGTTAGAGTACACTCAATTAAAAAAATTAGCATTAATGACCTCTTTTAAGAACACGAAGGAATTTGCAAAAGATTTAGACGATTCTGATAAAATAAAAAGCTTTAGAGATCAATTCATCTTTCCGCAAAAGAATGAAAACAATAAAGTTTATTTTACAGGAAATTCTTTAGGACTTCCACCTAAATCATCAATTGATGCTTTAAAACAGGAATTGGATGATTGGGGTAAATATGGAGTTGATGGACATTTTGATGCCAAGAATCCTTGGTTTTCTTACCATGAAATGTTTAAGCTTCCACTCAGCAAAATAGTTGGTGGTTTGCCTAAAGAAGTAACCCCAATGGGTGGCTTAACCGCAAATCTTCATTTTTTAATGGTTTCCTTTTATCAACCCAAGGGAAAGCGATTCAAAATTATGTGTGAAGGAAAAGCTTTCCCATCTGACCAATATGCTTTAGAAAGTCAAGTAAACTTTCATGGCTATACTAAAGAAGAAGCAATTGTTGAAATATTCCCGCGAGAAGGGGAGTATCATTTAAGAGATGAAGATATTTTCCAAAAAATTGTTGAACATGGGGACGAATTAGCTCTTATAATGATTGGCGGGGTTAATTATTATACTGGTCAGCTAATGCCAATGAAAGAAATTACAAGAATCGGTCAAGAACAGGGCGCAATAGTAGGATTTGATCTAGCGCATGCTGCTGGAAATGTAAAACTAGAGCTGCATGATTGGAATGTTGATTTTGCAGCATGGTGCTCCTATAAGTATTTAAATTCCGGCCCAGGAAGTGTGGCAGGAATATTTGTTCATGAAAACCATTCTCAAAATAAGTCTTTAAACCGTTTTACTGGCTGGTGGGGAACTCCACCAGAAGACAGGTTTCTTATGAAGAGTCAGTTTGAGCCTGCTATTGGCGCAGATGGTTGGCAGTTGAGTAATGCTCCAGTATTATCGATGGCAGTTCATAAATTAGCTATTGACTTACACATTGAAGCTGGACTTGAAAACCTTATAGAAAAACAAAAAACCATAACAGCCTATTTAGAATACATTTTGAATGACATTTCAGCTCATTCAAAAAATATAAATTTTGAAGTTATTACCCCAAAATCAAGAGGATCGCAACTATCCATATTAACTCATGGTAGTGGCAAAGAGTTATTTAACGCAATTAGCGAAAAGGGTATTGTTGCAGATTGGAGAGAACCAAATGTAATTCGAATTGCTCCGGTTCCAATTTATAACTCCTACTCGGATGTTTTCAATTTTGGTAATATTATTAGTGAATCAATAAAAGATTAATAAATGGAAAATATTGCAATTATAGGTGCAGGATTAGTAGGTTCATTACAAGCCATCTATATGGCAAAGAAGGGATATAATGTTGCTGTTTATGAAGGAAGAGATGACATGCGTAAACAAGAAATTGTTGCCGGACGATCGATAAATTTAGCCCTTTCTAATAGGGGTTGGAAGGCTTTGGAAATTGCTGGAATAAAAGGTGAAATTGAAAAAATGGCTATCCCAATGCACGGTAGAATGATACATGATAAAAGTGGCAGCACGACTTACCAGCCCTATGGGAAAGAAGGTGAAGCAATTTATTCGGTAAGTAGGGGTGGCTTAAACCTTCAATTAATCAATTCCGCAGATGCTTTTAAAAATGTGACTTTCCATTTTAACCATAAATGCGAAGATGTTGATTTATCAACAAATACGATCAAATTTCAAGACAGAAAAAACAACAAAACTTTAGAAATTAAGGCCGATCGAATTTTTGCCGCCGATGGTGCATTTTCAGCAATTAGAACAAGACTCCAAAAAACAGATCGTTTCAACTACGAACAAAAATATTTAGAACATGGGTACAAAGAGCTAAGCATTCCCGCAAAAAAAGGTGGAGGTTTTCTAATGGACAAGAACGCTCTTCATATATGGCCAAGAGGTGAGTTTATGCTTATTGCCTTAGCCAACGAAGATGGCAGCTTTACATGTACCTTATTTTTCCCATTTGAAGGAAAACAATCTTTTGAAAGTTTAAAAAGTAAATCAGATGTTATTTCATTCTTCAAAAACATATTCCCTGATGCTCTTGAAATGATGCCAAATATAGGTGAAGAGTATTTCAAAAATCCAACAGCATCATTAGTTACCGTGAGGTGTGCTCCTTGGAATTTTAAAGATAAAATAGTGATGATGGGTGATTCATCACATGCAATTGTTCCTTTTTACGGACAAGGCATGAATTCTGGGTTTGAAGATTGCAGTACCTTCCATGAAATTTTCGAAAATTCAAATAAAAACTTCTCAAAAGCTTTTGATTCCTTCTCCAAAACTCGAAAAAAGGATACAGACGCTATCGCAGATTTAGCTTTGCAGAACTTTATAGAAATGAGGGATTTAGTTGGTGACGAGCAATTTTTATTGAGAAAAAAGATTGAAAAGAAAATTTTTGAAAAACATCCAGACAAATGGACGCCATTATATTCTCAAGTTACATTTAGCCATATCCCATATTCTGAAGCACTTGCCGCAGGCAAAAGACAAGAAAGAATTATGGACTGCATAATGGAAAGACCTCTAATAAGAGAGGAGTGGGATTCTGAAGAAGTCGAAAAGGAAATATTAAAAATGGCCGCTGATGCTTAAAAGTATACTTCACATCTTGCTCTTCATTGCCCTAACTTTTAGCCTAAAAGCTCAAATACATAGAGAAGAATTTCCACTTACTAGAGAGTTTAAAAAAGGAGGCTTTTATGTTTCTCCTTTGGCAACCATCTCTATTGGTAATAAAGAATTAGGAAGCCATTCTGTAGCAGACACCACTTATGATTATGAAGTAGTTGGTCGTGGAAAGTGGGCTTATGGCATTGAGGTGGGCTGGTTTCATTCATTCAAAAAACCACGCTTAATCTATCTTATTGAAGCTGGATTATCCTATCGAGTTTTTAAAGGTGCAGCAGAGCATGAAGGCACTTTATCAAATCCAATTAGCTCTACATTGTTTAAGTCTGATAACACTTATAGCAACCAATACATTGTTGCTAGCGTTAGAGCTGCAAATACAAAGCAATGGGGTAAAAAATCTTTTCTGTACACTTCTTTAGGTGCAAACTTCAATTATGAAATTGCCAACAGTTACGATC
>CAYPJC010000061.1:0-9068 GCA_964410855.1 uncultured Flavobacteriales bacterium
ATAAGGTAATTAACGGTGATTTGATTTATACATCTGATTTGATGACCTTACTTTTGAACCTTTATGCGAACTAGCACAGGCAAAAAGAAATAACGTTACTAATAAGATTGAGAAGATATAATATGCTCGTTTCATGTCAGATTTTACGAGCCTTCAATCTATAAAGTTTATAATCTGTTTAATTTTTAGACGAATTGAAAGTAATTATAGATGAAACTATATTTTACTTACCCCAAACGTGTTTATTCTTATGCTTTTTATTCCCCATTCCACTACCTGACTTCACTTTAGAGTAGCCTTTTTTACTATTACCACAAGAAGTAATAGCTGATACTGAAAACAAAAAAGTAACTATAATAAGGAATGAAACTATTTTCTTATTCATGCTTTTTATATTTTAATTTATCTGGTAAGGTATTGATCCTTCAAAGATTCTAACACCAGGATCACATAAACCTTCTTTCCCACTTGGCTGGTAATTAAGTGTTATTCTTAAATCACCCCTTCCATCATCTGGCAGACCTTCATCTGCAGTGCTTAATTTTGCTTCGGTTCCTAAGACAACACCTTCAGCGTCTTCATCAAAAGAACCAATCTTTATTTTGTTAGGATTGAAGTCTCTATAACATATAATATATGAGGTACCTCTAGCAATTATGTCTTTTGTTACTTCAAGGCTATCCTTAAACATAGCCAATTCAAAAGTATATGTAAAATTACCTGTAGGGTTTATAAGTAGAAGAGTTTCTTGAATAATAGGTGGTGTCCCTCCTACTCCATCAGGATCATAAAATTCAACAGTTTGTTTTTGATTGGGATTATTCTTTGGAGCAATAGTTAATAAATACCTATTCACCTCAATTTCTCCTTTATCCAATGGCGGAAATGGAGGTGGCTCATCTCCAACATCGTCATCTTTACACGCAAATAGTAAGGCAGTAATGCATACTATGCTATACAATATTTTAAAATTTTTCACTTTTTCAAAGTTAATAAGTAAATCGCAGAAAATATTCCAAAAGACTCAAAGAAGGCCATCTTTTTCAAGAAAGCCATCTTTTCGTTAGATTTTAAACCTGTGTTAGTTATAAAATTGTTAATTGAATTGCACTGAAAAGTCAACTTCAACATCCGTTTCACCAGGTGGGCAGGTTCCGTCTTTTACGCCAGCTTGGTGTTTTAAAATCAATTTCAATACCCCATTTAAAGAACTTGCTGAGTCTGAAACCTCAACAATTGAAGATAATCCTAATTCATATGTTCCGTCAGAATCGATTATATCAATTGTTAAACCACTTATATTTATTGATTCAAAGCAAATCAAGTGTTCGTCGTCTTCCTCTCTAATTTCCACCGTAATATCTTCTACATCATTGGGATCTGATCTATCAAAGAACTTAGTACTCAAATTATAAGAAATTCCTCTTGACAGGTAAATAGTATCTATTGTGGGTGTCATTCCTCCTTCTCCGTCTGGATCATTAAACTCAAAAATTTTACTTAAACCACTTGAGTCTATAAAAGTCAATTTTACAGTTGTAATTAACTCTTCTTCATTTGCTATAATTGGAGTATCTATGCTTGTATCATCATCGTCTGTGCAACCAACAAATAATACTGCTGCTATTAATATGAATACGTTTGTTTTCATTGTTTTCATTGTTTTAATATTTATAATTAATTCTTAGTGTTAGGTTTCTTCCTTGTTCATCTGTGAAAAGCCTAAATCGATTCAAATAATCTCTATAAACTTGATTAAAAGCATTATCTAATCTTAATGCAAATTCAAGCGATTGCTCCTTCCCTTTTTTATTACTCATCAAAATACGATAGCTTGCTGCTGCAGAAAAGAGATGATATGAACTTGGTGGTTTAAGAAACTCTTGCTCTTCATTATATCTGTTTTGCATAGCAACGAATTGATGTCCCACTTTTATTTGAAATTCATCCTTAGCTGTTCTATTAATGGATGTTCTAAATTGAAGTTCAGATTCTATTCGGTTAGAGGGCATATTTATCAAGTAATTGTCATCTAAAATGTTATTTCCCCATAACAAGCTAAACTTATTAATTGCTTCCCAATGTTTCGAAATCGTATAACTAACTGTTTGATCAAAGCCTCTAATTAGCGCATCGGTACTAGACCATTGATAAGATGGATAGGCTCCTCTTATAGTCAACTCTAGGCCTTGAGGTTCTAAATAAATAAAGTCACGTATATACTGAGCATATACATAAGCTTCATAATTCCACCTTTGATTCTTAAAAAGATAAGATGAACTCAACGCTATGGATTCTTCGTTTTTTAAATTACTATTCCCAAATTCTAAACTAGCACTCCCATGATGAAGTCCATCACTGTATAATTCATTTATTTCAGGAGCTCTACTCGCGTAGGTAATGTTAGATTTTAGGCTGCTTTTAGCATCAAAATCATAGCGATAGCCTAAGTTCAAAGTAAGGGTAGTAAACCGGTGCGTATTTAGTTGATATTCCTTTTGAGTAAGTTTATTTACGACCATTTCGTTCTGCTCAACCCTTGTTCCAAACTCTAGGCTATTATTGCGCTTTTGGTAATTTACAAGGAAAAACCCGCTGTATAATGCTTGCGTATAATCTGGAATAAAGTCAGTAAAACTATTCACTGAATTTCGTTTATTGATGTATTGCAAGCCAGTTTCAAACTGCCAATAATCCCCCTTAGTAAAATCATAATTTAGATTTGCGCTATAGCTTTCTAAGCTCAGCGAAAGCTCAGGAATATTTAAAGCCGCTAATGCATCGTTTCTTGGTAAATCCTTATCAAATTCTTCTCGAATATTAAATTGTCTACTAAACTTAAAGTTTAACTTTTTACCATCTAATAAATAATAGTTTAACTCCCCTTTTACTGACTCATGAATTATTCGCTGATAGGGACGCCTAATTTCATAAGAGAACCCTTCCTGATCTTCAGGTCTTGGTTCAGTTTGATTTATTACGTTTTCTAAATCAGTTAAATTACCAATGTGGGCCCCACTAAAAATTCCAATTTCTGAGTTGAATTGACTATAATCCAAAAGGGCACTCCAATTATTCTCAAAATAACCCAAATGTATCGAACCATTATACTCTTTCATACCGGTATTTTTTTGATAATAATTAGGCGTTTTTATATTCCCCGAGCGTTTTAAACTGCCTTGCATTCGCCAATAAAAATTTTGAAGGAGTTTAGATTTTCCCTCAAGCATAATTGAAGTATTACCCATTCTGTTGTTTGTCGCATAAAGCGCATTTACTTCCCCATTTAAACCTAAAATTCGATTCAAAGGGTCAGGTTCCACGATTATCAATCCTCCAATTGCACCACTTGAATACTTTACTGCACCTGCTCCTTTAATGACCGAGTATTTCGAGGCCGCAAAAGGATCAATTTCTGGAGCGTGTTCACTCCCCCATTGCTGAGATTGGTGCTGAATCCCTTGATTCATGATTTGAACTCTATTTCCACTAAAGCCACTTATCATTGGTTTCGAAATATTACTTCCAGTTTTAAAAGAATTCACCCCATTAATTTCAGTCAATAATTCTCCAAAGGATTTACCACTATTTTCATAAAAATCTTCTTCCAAAAGCTGTTTTTTCTCCAATATATTCCCAGACTTAGATAAACCCTCGATTTGAACTTCGAGAAGCATTTCTGTGTGATGCTCAAGCTTAAAATTAAATTCCATTGATCTAGTTATTTCTATAACTATAGTATCGTTTTCACAACCTATGTGCGATACGACAATATCATGCCTTCCAGAACATAAATTATCTAGTCGATAAAAGCCATTAATATCTGCAGAAACTCCTCGATTTTCTTTGAGTAACCATAGGTTAGAAAAACCAAGAGCAGAAGAATCATGTTCATCGATAATTTGACCGGACAAACTAAGCTTGCAGTTCTCTTGAGCATTTAAAGTATAAGCACAAGTAATAAAGCAAACCAACAACATAAAGTTGATTTTCATTTTGTTTCTTGTATAGAGTTCTTCATACCAATTTAAAGAACAGTATATTGAAATAATATTGAAGAATAATTAGAATAGTAAATGGGGATATTTACATGAATCAGTCTTATACATTAAGACCTCATTGTGAGCGTTGAATTCTTAAAAAAATAGGATATTATATTGATTTAAGCACACCACAAGCTTGTTTTGAGTTCGAAATAACTGCCCGACTGCTCAGGCGGGAATTTTTAATGCATGATCCCGATTTAATCTAATAAAGGTGGTCCTCGATTGTAAGGCTTGGAAAAAAACACTCCAAGAGCAGGTCTAGTATTTTCTACTAAAAACAAAGACAGGGTTTGTTTTAATACTGCGCCTTGATATTGATTATTTTGGATTAAAACAGGGAAAACAAAATTAAAAAGATCACATTCGAAGCTCTTGAGCTCAACATGAATATCCCCTTTTTTACAAATAACATGACTTTCCTCGTGATGATGAAAACTTTCCGGAGGAATGATTGCAAAACCAAGAATCAATAACAGAATTCCTGCTAATATTTGTTTTAAACGTGTCACAATTACAAAGGTAATACTCTAATCTTTATTCTTTAAATATAATGGAACCATCAAAAGGGTAATCATTGTTTGAACGATCAGTATCTGCCATTCTCTTTGAAGGGTCAATTTGTATAGATTCTATTTCACTCCAAGGAAAATCAATGATCAATTCATATTCAGGAAAAGTCCAAGGCCAATCGGCTTTTACTTGATAGTTTGACATATTAAGTTCAGCAGACTTTGCACCTCTCATAATTCTTAAAGGAATATTATACCAATATTCTTTCCCATTTTTTAGAGTAAGCAAAACATCCAATGGCATTGACATACGTCCCTTTTTCTCAAGCACAATTTTTGTGCGACCTTTATCTTCTTGCATCCATTTAATGCCGTAATCAATAGTGTTTGTGGATTCTGTCCATTGCTCTAGGTACCAATCCAATTCCAACTCACTTGTTTTTTCTATTATTCGGATAAAATCATTTGGAGTTGGATGTTTATACTTCCACTCATTAAAATAACGCTTCATCCCCTTCATTAAATTTTCTTTGCCAACGATATAAGTTAATTGATTTAAAAAAATTAATCCCATAGAATAAGATGCAACGCCATATGCCCTATTCGTTTCATAGTGATCTGCATGAGTAGTCAAAGATTCTTCATTCCCAGACTTTAATAACCGAAAATAAGAACCATAACTTGCCACAAAAGGTGTATAAGTAGGCCAAATAGAATCTAAAATAAAATCAGTTGCAAATGAAGTAAATCCTTCATCCATCCATGAGTATTGACTTTCATTAGTGGCTAATAAATGTTGATACCAAGAGTGCGCTGCTTCATGAGCAGTAACTCCCACTAAACTTTTTTGACTTCTTCTACCTGTTATCAAAGTCATCATCGGATACTCCATTCCACCATCTCCACCTTGAGCTACCGTATATTGTTTGTATGGATATTCTCCAAAATTTAGATTCATCAACTCAAAAATTTGAACGGCATATTTTGGTAAACTATCCCAGGAAGTTGTGTTCGAATCAGCTTGATAAAGAAAATGAAGCTCAGTTCCATTTTTTAAAGCAACCTTCTTATGTGTAAAAGCTGTATCTGCCACCCAAGCAAAATCATGGACTAAAGGTGCATTAAAATGCCACGTAATCTTTTCCTCCTTGTGTTCCACTTCAATAGCTGGATCATCCTGATAGCCATAACCGACCTCATTCCCATTTTGCAAATAACCTGTTCCTCCAAGTAAATAATTTTTATCAATAGTTATTTTAACGTCAAAGCTTCCCCACACGCCGTGAAACTCTCTACTAATATATGGATTAGCATGCCAACCTTGATAATCGTACTCTACCATTTTGGGATACCATTGAGTCATTGAATAACGTATCCCTTCCTTATTATCTCTACCCGATCTTCGAACCTGTAATGGAATTTGGGCATTAAACTTCATTTCAAAAGTGGATGACTGACCTGGATATATTGGTTTTTTCAACATGACTTCTAAAATGGTTCCATTAACTTCATAATCAACCTTTTTACCGTCTTGCCTTAAAGAACTAATTCGTTGATAACCAATTTCTTTATCACTTAAGTTTAAAATCCGACTCCCTACTCTCTTATCCGGATCTACAATGGTTCTCGATCTAACATCCATCATGCTATTGGGTTGGAAAGCATTAAAGTATAGATGATAAAAAACGCTGTGCAGTGTGTCGGGTGATTTATTCGTGTACTTTAATCTTTGTTCCCCACTAAATTGATTGGTGGTTACATCCATTTCAATTTCCATGTTATAGGCAACTTCTTGTTGCCAATAGCAGTTTTGTGCTAGCAGAGAAAAACCAATAAGAGTTAAGAATATTGTTAAAATAAGATGTTTCATGTGGTTATTTTGAAAAAATGAAATTAATAAATCATTAAACAATTTCACTCATTAATTTATATTAGTATAACTTTCGACATCAAAAGCATTACTCTTACATTTGCACTCAATATACATAAATAAAGTATTTTACTCTCATTTTAGT
Source organism: uncultured Flavobacteriales bacterium (assembly GCA_964410855.1). Lineage (GTDB taxonomy): Bacteria > Bacteroidota > Bacteroidia > Flavobacteriales_E > Vicingaceae > JAVJQS01. Next base: position 6,571 of record CAYPJC010000061.1, read on the forward strand.
TAGTGCAACTATGCAAATAGATAATTTAATAGGTCAAATGCAAATTCAAGTCAATGATAAAATTTTCTTGAAGGATCCAAATTCTTCAGATCTTGGCAAGAAAATAATAATCAACAGTCTTCACTTAATTGATGAAATTGGATTTGAAGCATTTACTTTCCGAAAGCTTGCGCAAAAACTTGAAACAACTGAAAGTTCTGTGTATCGCTATTTCGAAAACAAACATAAATTATTAATTTACTTATCCTCTTGGTATTGGGGTTGGTTAGAATACCAATTGGTATTCTCTACTGCAAACATTTCATCGGCAAATAAACGATTAACAGCAGCAATTGAGGTGGTAGCTAAGAGTCCAGCAAAAAATACAAGTTTTGGGTTTTTTGACTTAGATATTCTTTATAGGATTGTAATATCTGAGTCGCCAAAAGTCTATTTAACGAAAGAAGTAGATGATGCAAATAAGGCAGGATCCTATGCAGGCTATAAGAGATTGGTAGGACAAATCAGCAACATCGTATTAGAGATTAACCCTAGCTATAAATACCCTCATATGTTAATCTCTACTATCATTGAAGGGGCTCATTTTCAGCATCATTTTGCAGATCATTTACCTCTATTAACTGATAAAATAGAAGGAGAAGATAGTATTTCAGAGTTCTATATACAACTTGCTCAAAAAGCACTTAAATAAAAAGCATGATAAATCAAGAAATTAAAATAACCCCCCTTGACAGGTTTTGGAGGTTGTTAAAGCCAGATAAAACTGAAATAAGGAATGTATACACATATGCTGTATTGAACGGCTTGGTTGCATTAAGCTTGCCTCTTGGAATACAGGCTATTATAAACCTAATTCAAGGTGGACAAATCAACACATCTTGGGTTGTATTGGTCGCGCTTGTTACCATAGGGGTTGCCATAACAGGAATCCTTCAGATCTATCAGCTAAGAATTGTAGAAAACTTACAACAGAAAATTTTTACAAGAGCTGCATTTGAATTTGCTTATAGAATTCCAAGAATTAAAATGGAAGAATTATTCAAGGTATACGCACCTGAATTAATGAATCGTTTTTTTGATATCATAAATATCCAAAAAGGTCTTTCAAAAATCCTAATTGATTTTACAGCCGCAGGTTTGCAAATTATTTTTGGATTGATTTTACTTTCATTTTATCATCCGTTCTTCATTTTGTTTAGTTTTTTACTATTGATATTGTTGTATATCATTTTTAAACTTACTGCAAAAAAGGGCTTAGAAACTAGTTTAAAAGAATCAACGAATAAATACAATACTGTTCATTGGTTAGAAGAATTAGCAAGAACAAATATCACCTTCAAACTGAGTGGAAAAACTAACCTACCTATAGAAAGAACAGATAAAAATGTAAGTGCATATTTAGAAGCAAGGGAGAGCCACTTCCAAGTTTTAATTAAGCAATTTTCATTCATGGTTGTTTTTAAAGTTTTAATGACCATTGGATTATTAGCACTTGGAGGAGTATTAGTTATGGAGCAGTTGATGAATATTGGTCAATTTGTTGCTGCAGAAATTATTATTCTCTTAATAATGAATTCTGTAGAAAAATTGATTTCAAGTTTAGAGACTATTTATGATGTACTAACAGGTTTGGAGAAGGTTGGTCAAGTAACTGATTTGGAATTAGAGAAACAGGAAGGACTTGACATTGAAGTTGAATGTCAATCAAGTGGCATGCAAATTGATTTAATTGAGTTAAACTTTCAGTACCCTTCCAATAGAAATAAAACACTAAAAAATCTAAACTTATCGATTGATAGAGGAAGTTTAGTTGCTCTTGTTGGTTCGAACGGTTCTGGAAAAAGCACTCTTATTCGACTTTTAGCAGGGCTCTATGAATTAAATGATGGGCAAATTTTGTATGACGAAATCAATAAAGAAAGTTTCCAATCGGAATCTTTAAGATCTGTTATTGGAGATTGCCTTTCTCAAGAACAACTTTTTCAATGCTCGGTAATGGAAAACTTAACCATGGGGAAAAGTATTGGCATTGAATCAGTAAAGGATACTTGTATAGCAGTTCAATTAAGTTCTTTCATTAATAATTTACAAAAAGGCTATGACACTTTATTAGACCCTCAGGGAAGTGGATTAGCGGAAAGTACCGTGCAAAAGTTGCTGATCGCTAGAGCTATTCTAAACGCACCAAAGTTATTACTTATAGAGGATAATTTAGATGCGATAGATAGCAGGGAGAAGCAGTTGATCATTGACTACATTCGTAATAAGGATAATAAATGGACGGTAATTGCTGCAACAAAAAATGATTATTTGATTCGTAATTCAGACTTAATCGTGCAGCTTGAAAAGGGAGAGATTGTCTTTAAAGGAAATTACAGCGAGTATAAAAATAAATAAGATAGATCATGCTAAATATTAGTACAAATAGCATCAATAAGGAATTTGACCAAAAGGGTATACAGGCATTAAAACGTGTTAATGCCTTGAGTTCAGGCAAT
>CAYPJC010000062.1:0-8958 GCA_964410855.1 uncultured Flavobacteriales bacterium
TTCGATATTTTTCTCCTTTATAGATCATTAAAATATCTCTAGCAGCGATATTCCCATTCAGGTTTTTTAAACTGTTACCTTCTAGTTCTGCGGTTACCCTTCCATTTAATCTATAGTCCTCTTTTGTTAGGTTCAGGTTTTGTAAGTCCACCCCTTCTAATGAAAAATCAAAGTTAAATTGAGGGTTAATCGAATCTAGATTTACAAATCCTACAAAATCAAAAATTAGATTTGAGTCGGCCATATTTATCCCTCCTTCAAATGATCCTTTTTGAATTAATCCATTAATGTTTAAGTCACTGTATCGATAATTTAAATAGTCAAAATTACTCACGGTAGCTGCGACCTCTAATTCCATTTCTTCTTGGTTTAGGCCCTTGCCAATTAGTTCACTATCAAAAGAAATATTATTTAGAGAAGTATCTTGAAGCAGACTTGCTAAGTTAAATTGGGGTACATTAATGCTTAGCTGATAAGAATCTATGGTATCATTATTTTGAAAAGTTAAATCAGAAAATAAATTACCAAAATCTGATTCAAGAGTTATGTTGGTTTTAAAGTTTTCTAAGTCACCATAAAAGCTCGATTTTAATACCATGTTGTTTGGTAAATTAATCACTGATGGTATCAGAGAATCTGGGAGGTAATTAACAAGATCTGATTTTGTAGTAATTAACTTAATTTCTTGGAAGTTAAAACTTAAACTGTCCGAATTAGGGAGTCCTGATATCGCTCCATTCAAGCCTAAACTTGTGCTCTCATTTGTCTCAAATAATAAATTTTGAAATTTAAGCTGATTAATTGGCCCATAGATAGAGCCTTCGATTATTACTTTTCTATTTAGGTGAGCTTTAATCAACTCAACAGTATCTAAGTATGGAAGAAAGTACAAAGCATCTGATAAGTATATTTCACTTTGATTAAAACTTAAATCAACTTCTAAGTCTCCTATATGTTGGCCTATTTTTTCTATACTCTCAAAGCGTATTTCAGCTGAAGCAATTATTGTGGAAGAGTTTGTTTTTAGAAATAGCTTTTTTGTAGTTAAGCTATTTGAATTCATCTTGAAATCAAAAGCCGCTTCCTTCAATACTATTCCACTTTTTTCATTTGCTTGGAGCTTCTTTAAATCTAATCCCAAGTTTTCAGCCCCTTTAAAAAATAATTCTTCAGCCTCTAAAGTATTTACAGTTAAGTCTAAATGTGAATAGTCTAACCCGATTATTTTTTCTTTTTCACCTAAATCATCAAATTTGAACTTAATGTTTGATAGCTCAATACTCTCTAAGGAAATGTCAAATGGGTCAGTTGAAATTTCTTTAGTATTACTAGCAATTGATTCACTATTTGTTAATAGTGAATTGGTGGAGATTTCAATATTGCTATTTTCTATCCATAGTTTATTTGCATGAATTGAATCATCTTTAAGGTTTATGGGATTAATGGTTAGATTAAGATTTCCAATTTTTGAGAAAAAGTGGGTTTCTGTGATTTTGTCCCTAAATTTAAAAGTTGTATTTGAGATGTTTAATTCATTGCTCCCAACTGTAATGTCAATCGGATCTGAATTGCTTAGCTCATTTGATGGGCTTGTTTCTTTAAATATTTCAAAGTTTCCTTTACTATTTTTCAATTCAATCTTATTGGCAATATAAATTTGATTTTCTAAATCAAGTTTATGGACGTCAACTTTTAAATAACCGATTGAATAGGAGCTAAGTATGCCATCCGGTTCAGATAAATAGGAGAATCTAACATTTTTGAATTCAATAATGCCAATATCAAAACTTAAGGTTGAAGATTCACTTGAATCAGTTATGATTATATCTTCATTGGTATTCTGAAAGGAATTTAAGATGAAATCAAAATTATAGCTACTGTCTTCTCTTACTTCAATGTTTGTGGTGGAATTCTCCAGAATAACATGGCTGACTTCAACTTCAGCGTGTAATAATGCTAGGTAATCAATAGATATTTCTAAATTTCCAGAATACAATAAGGTATCATTATTTTGATCCTCAATGTATAAATCCTCAATGGATACTTTGTTTGGAAAGTCAAGGTATATAGCATTTAGGCTCACTTGAGTTCCAGTTTTTTCAGTCAAATAAGTGCTCACATTTTGACTAATATATTCTTGTAAAGAAGGAACAAAAAGAATTAAACTAATTAACGATAGAAAAATCAGCAGTAGTGCGAGTACTCCAAGGATAAGTCTCAAAAAAAGTTTAGAAATAAATTTCAAATACACTTACTTAATAATATCAAAAAAACACAAAAGATATCCCTTCATGGCTCAATCGTTATTTTTTTATGACTATTGAATTGTTTATTGTTTTTTTGACTGTAAAGCCAATAGATATAACAAAAGCAATTAAATCGATTTAGTACTTAGTTTAATTTGGGGTCTTCAGGGAAATTCGCATAAATTGCCTGAACTTTTCCCATTGCTTGCATGCTTTTTTTCCAAAGATTAAGGGTGTTTGTTTGAAATATTACAGCATCATTTAATTCACTAATTAACCAAGACTGAGAATTTATCTCATCCTTTAGTTGAGTATAATCCCAACCGGAATAACCAAGGAAAAAACGAATTTCATTGGGATTAATTCTGCCGGAATTTATCCAATCTTTTAGTAATTCAAAATCTCCATCCCAATATAAACTTTCTGATAATTGAACTCTTCCAGGTAATTTATCTTCTTTATGTAAAAAAAATAAGTTTTGTGAATTAACTGGTCCTCCTAAAAAAACTGGAAAGTCACATTCTGTCAATTCTGTAACTATTTCATTAAGTTTTATTCCCAGAGGTTGATTTAAAATAAGGCCAACGGTGCCTTCTTGTGAATGCTCAGTTAACAGAACCACAGATCGTTTAAAATAGGGGTCTTGCATAAAAGGCTCAGATACAAGTACCCTTCCTTTTTCTAGTTCTAAGGTGTTAAGCTCCGATATTTTTTGCTTGAAAGGATTAAAGTCCATCATTCAAAATTATGTTTTATGTAAAGAATTTGATAAAAAATTAGTTTTTAGATTTGAAAACCTAATATTTGCATTCTATGAATTTTAAAAAGCAGTTTTCAAATGAGAACCTTCTTTCAATAAGTATTGGGGTAGTTTACCTATGGTTTGGACTTTTGAAATTCTTTTCTGGTTTAAGCCCTGCTGAAGGCTTAGCTATAAATACCATTGGTTTTTTGACAATAAATTTAATCCCGGATTCGATTTCAATCATATTACTAGCAGTATTGGAATGTTCTATTGGTATTGGCTTGATTTTTAATCTACTTAGGAGGCAATTTGTTATTTTGGCTTTTGGTCATATTTTTTTAACTTTTGTACCCTTATTCATTTTCTTCGATCTTACTTTTAATAATCACATATACGCCTACACTCTTCTAGGCCAATATATTTTTAAAAATATTGTTTTTTTAAGTGCGTTACTTGTGATTTATCGAGAATTGGAAGCAAAAAAGAAGATTAATCAAACGTAGAATATTCTTTAAGGAATTTCATTCCACTTTATGATTATTGCAAAACCTTATTTATAGAAGACATAACTTTGATGTACCTTTTTTTTATTGCATGAAACTTAAATTCTCAATAATAGTAGTTCTTTCCTTTATTGCTTACGGGAATACCATGAATAATGGCTTTGTTTTAGATGATGATGTTGTTTTTTTACAAAATCAATATGTACAAGATGGAGTTTCTGCGGTTCCTAAAATTCTAAGTCATGGCTTTCTATATGGATTCAATCAACGTAATGATCAGTCATACAGGCCAATAGTTCTAATTAGTTTCGCTATAGATAAGAGCTTCTTTGGAAATAATCCGAGGGTATTGCATTTGCTTAATGTGCTCTATTTTTCCCTCCTTTCCTGTCTCTTATTTTATTTTCTAAGCTTACTTTTTAAGGAATATAGCAGTTGGATTCCTTTTTGGATTAGCATTCTATTTGTTTTGCACCCCATTCACACTGAAGTAGTCGCAAATATTAAAGGAAGAGATGAGCTACTCCACGCCATTTTTTTAGTAATCAGTTTTATTTTCGCCATTAAATACCTCGATTTTAAGAACCTAAAACATCTTGCATTTTCCTTAGTTAGCTTCTTTTTAGCTTTGTTATCAAAGGAAATGGCTATAACATACATTTTGCTATTGCCATTGACAATATGGTTTTTTCGTCGAATTGAAATTTTGCGTCTAGCTAAGTTTGTTTTTCCTTTTGCCTTGGTCTTAATCGTTTACTTTTTTCTACGAAACCTTATTTTAGATAGCATTACTTTCGAAGATCAAATGTCGACCATAAATAATAGTTTAGCAGCTGCAGGTAGCTTCTCTGATAGAATAGCAACTAACTTTATAATTTTCGGGAACTACATTAAATTGCTTTTTTTCCCACACCCTTTATCTTGGGATTATTCATACCCACATTTTAAAATTGTGGGTTTTGACAATTTACAAGTATTAGTTATTTTAAGTTCTGTATTAGGTTTGGGAATTCTATCCTTGATTGGAATGAAGTCCAAAAATAAATTTGCATTCAGTTTTCTTTTTTTTATTATCTCCTTTTCAATCGTATCAAACTTTTTCATTCTTATAGGTTCTACCTTAGGAGAGCGATTTTTATTTTTTCCTTCCATTGCATTTTGTATTTTTTTGGTTTTAGCCATTGATTGGCTAGTTAAAAAGATGAAACTAAAAAACCCCGCAAGAATAATTGGAATTACGATTATATTAATTTCTATTCCCTATACTTTGAAAACCATCGACCGGAATAAAGAGTGGGAGTCAAATTTTAGTTTATTTGAATCAGGAGTTAGTGCTACACCAAATAATAGCAGAGCTGTTTCTGCTTTAGCTTCGGTTTATAGAAATAGGGCGGAAGAAGCACAAAATCAACAAGAGGTCAGCCTGAACTACGAAAAGGCAAAAGTGGGTTATAAAAAGAGTGTCACATTATATCCTGAAAATACAGACTCATGGTATAATTTGGGAGTAGTTCAAATGAATATAGGGGAAAAGAATGAGGCGAAAAATTCTTTTCTTCAATCAATTGAATTGGATCCATATCACATAAGTGCACGAAATAACTTGGGCGTAATTTACTTTGAGACTAAAAACTATGAAGCTGCTAAAAGGCAATTTAGAAATTGTCTTAAAATTGATAAGTCCTATCAAAGTGCTTTTGCTAATCTAGGAGCAGTTTATCATAACTTGGGGGAGTACAAAAAAGCAAAAGAGAATTATTTAAAAGCATTGGAGTTAAATCCCAATGATCAATCATCATTATCTAATCTAAATAAATTACCCTAGCATTAAACAATTAATGCTAATTTTAAAGGTTAGAATTAAATGAAAATTTGAATTATGAAAATCATTATTCCCCTTTTATTCGTTTTTAGTGTTGCTTCAACTTATGGACAAGGAGAATATAATTATGAATATTTCTTTGCCTCAGCATACACTGGTCAATTCAAAAATCCAGAAGGAATTCAAAAACTGACTTATGAAGTCAAAACCCATAAAAATGGTAAAGTCAAAAAATATGAAAAGGAATTTAATGATGGTGGTAAATTGACCTCTTATGGATTCTATGAAGATGGAGCTATAATTTACAAATCAAAAAACAAATTTGATGAAGCTAATTTTCTTATTCAACAAGAATATTTCAAAGACAATGGAAAGCTCAGAACTAAATCTATTGGGCTAAGGGATGAAGACGGAAAACTTACAGAATATTCAAAATTTAAAGGGGAGGATAAATTATTAACGTATAGCACTTGGACGTATAATTCCTCAGCCTGCATCTTAAATTCAACTAATTACAAGAAAAATAAAGAAGAAATAAAAAGAAAATGGTCCTATGAATATTACGAAGAGTGTGAGAAAAAACAATCTACATTGACTAACGGAAAAGGGAAGATAATCCAAACATGGACATATGATTGTAAAGCCGAGGGAGAAGAGTTGGTGAAAAAGAAAGACGTGACTCAAATGTGTAAGTGGGAAGAGTCTGATGGTAAATATTTAATAAAAGTAACTGAATCATTCAATGAAAAAGGGGAAGTATATAAAACAATAAGCAAGTACAATTTGGCTGATACCTCACTCATTGAGTGGAAAAGGTTTAACGGTGAAAATGAGATTGAATATGAATCTACTTATAACCCTGATACTAAAAAAATATTGACTTATGTTTCATACAAAAACGGAAAAGTAAGGTCTTCTCAAAAGTATAAATATGAGAATGGGCAATTAATATCTATGTCCCGTATTTACAAAAAAAATACGACAGAATACAAGTACGAGTATAAAGAGAATCGATTGATGGCTTCAAAATTCTATAATAAGGATGGAGAACTTGCAAAGACCACAACATATGAGTACAATTGATACTTGAAAATTTAATCACTAAAAATTGCTAATCGATTGAAACCAAGTTCAATCAAGTGGGTTGATAGGAGAGTAGGGGTAATTATTTGTTACCTACTAAGTGTCTGGCAATCTATCTTTTCATCTTCAAAGTCCAATTCTTCTACAAAGCGAATTCTTTTCATAAAGCTTATTGAGCAAGGAGCAAGTGTTTTGGCTTTTTCTGCATTGAAAGAAGCTGTTGAAAAAGTGGGGAAGGAAAATGTTTATTTTCTAGTTTTTAAGGAAAATCAGCCTATCCTAGATTTTTTGAATGTTTTAAAACCGGAAAACATTATTATCATTCGGAATAATGGGTATCAATGGTTTATTATTGATTTGATAAAGGCTTTAAGGTTTATAAGGAAAAGGAAAGTTGATAGCTGTGTTGATATGGAATTTTTTTCCAGGGCTTCTGCTATTATTTCTTATTTAAGCGGTGCAAAAAAAAGAGTGGGACTTTACAGTTTTACAAGTGAACACCCTTATCGTGGAAATTTAATTACACACAAGATTCATTATAACCCTTATGTCCACGTTTCTAATTATTATCTAATGTTATTCAGAGCATTAGAAGAAAAGAGCGTTAATGAACCCTTATTAAAAAAGCCTATATCAACTTTTAAAGTAGCAAACCCAACTGCAAAGATGTCCAGCAATCATTTAGATGCTGTTATTTCGAAAATGGAGTCTAAAAATGTTGGGAAAAGAATTATTGTTTTAAATCCGAATGCAAGCGATATGCTTCCATTGAGAAAATGGGAGTCAACTAATTTTAGATTATTAGCCGAAAAAATTCAAGATTCAGTAGAGAACTGTCTTATGGTTTTTACAGGTGTAGAAAATGAAAAAACAGAAATTGATAAGTTGACCATCAACTTAGCCCATGATAACTATTGTAATCTATCTGGTGAAACAAGTTTAGAAGAATTAATGGCCCTTTATCAGCTTTCTTCAGCAGTAATTACTAATGATAGTGGCCCCGCTCATTTTGCATCGATGTTTGATACAAATGTAATCGTGCTCTTCGGACCTGAAACACCAGAATTATTTGCACCTGTTGGTGAGAAAATACATGTCATTTATAAAAACCTTGCTTGCAGTCCCTGTGTTAATGTGTTTAATCATCGTTTTTCACCATGTACTAATAACATCTGTATGCAGAACATAAGTGTTGATGAAGTTTTTGAAAAACTAAAATCAGTTTTAATATGAGCGATTTAAGGAAACAAGTTAAACAAGTCAGAAGAGACTTTGATTCTTCTGAATTAAATGAAAGAAACGTACCCAAAAATCCTTTTGAACTGTTTCAAAATTGCTTGCAAATAGCATTAGACAAAGAGCTAAAAGATGCAAATGCTTTTACCTTGTCAACTGCAATTAATAATGAGCCTGATAGTAGAATTGTTTTATTAAGAGATGTTGATGAGGAGGGATTAACTTTTTACACTAATTACAGTAGTAAAAAAGCCAAAGACATGGAAAATAATCCCTCAGTATCTGTAAATTTTTTTTGGGCTCAACTAGACAAACAAATTCGAATCAAGGGAACCGTAAAAAAACTGGATAGTAAAACTTCAGACGAGTACTTTTCTTCAAGACCTAGAAATAGCCAACTTGGAGCTTGGGCATCTAACCAAAGTGATGAGTTAGAAAGTAGGGAAGCATTAGAAAAGAATCTGAAAGTCTTAGAGGAGAAGTTTGAAAAGCTAGACAATATTCCACGTCCTGACTTTTGGGGAGGATACTTAATTATTCCAAATGAATTCGAATTTTGGCAGGGGAGACCTAGCCGATTACATGATCGATTAGTCTATGAAAAAACCAATGGAGATTGGGTTATAAAACGTTTATACCCATAAATGCTAAACTCTTATCTAGAAAAGCAAGCAAATAGGCCTCCTTTCTTTTTTGATGTTCCAACACTAGATCTGGGTCTAATTGTAGTAATACCTGCATACAATGAATCAAGTCTAATTCAATCCGTTGAGAGTGTTTCATTTTGTGATAAGCCAAATCAAGAAGTTGAAGTAATTGTTGTATTCAATGCTTCAGAAAAGGATGATACTGGAATAATTCAACTTAATAAAAAGGCAGCGATCGATTTAGAAGATTGGTATTCGTCCATAACAGACCCATGGTTCAACTTATTGATAATTCAAGAAAATAGTTTGCCTCAAAAACATGCTGGAGTAGGTTTAGCCCGTAAAATTGGAATGGATGAAGCGGTAAGGAGGTTTCTTTTAGCTAAAAATACCAATGGAATAATTTGCTGTTACGATGCTGATAGTTTGTGCGAAAAAAACTATTTAGTTGAAGTTGAAAAGCATTTCAAGAACAAGCCCTTAACTGAAGCGTGCTCAATACACTTTGAACACCCTTTAATAGGAAAAGAATATAGCGAGGAGATTTATTTAGGAATAACTTATTATGAATTATTTCTGAGGTATTATAAAAATGGGTTAAACTATGCTAATTTCCCTTTCGCCTATCATAATATTGGCTCTTAAATGACTGTTAGAGCAAATTCTTAATGTAAAT
>CAYPJC010000063.1:0-3937 GCA_964410855.1 uncultured Flavobacteriales bacterium
ACCTTCTTAAAAATATTAGCTGGAGAAATTGATGCAAACTCAGGTTTGGTGAACATTGAGCCAGGTAAAAGAATGGCTGTATTAAGCCAAAACCACTTTGCTTTTGATGATTTCCCTGTATTGGACACTGTAATTATGGGACATGATAGCTTGTGGAAAATATTGAAGGAAAAGGATGCTATTTATGCCAAAGAAGATTTCTCTGAAGCTGATGGTCTCAAAGCTGCTGATTTAGAAGAGAAATTTGCTGAAATGGATGGCTGGAACGCAGAATCTGATGCTGCTTCCTTGTTAAGTGGGTTGGGAATTGAAGAAAGTGAGCATTATAAAAAGATGTCCGAAATAAACGGTAATCAAAAAGTAAGAGTGCTCTTGGCACAAGCACTTTTTGGTAATCCTGATATTTTGATTTTAGATGAGCCAACCAATGACTTGGATGTTAAAACAATCAGTTGGTTAGAAGATTTTTTACTCGACTTTAGAAATACAGTGATCGTTGTTTCTCACGATAGACACTTTTTGGATACCGTTTGCACAAACATTGTGGATATTGACTTTAGTAAATTATCAACCTACTCAGGAAACTATACATTTTGGTATGAATCATCTCAATTAGCTTTAAGACAAAGACAATCAGCTAACAAAAAAGCTGAAGCCAAGAAGAAAGAGTTGCAGGATTTTGTCTCTCGTTTTAGCGCCAATGCTTCCAAATCGAAACAAGCTACAAGTAGGAAGAAGTTATTGAATAAAATCAATTTAGATAATATTCAACCTTCCTCTAGGAGATATCCAGGTATTATCTGGATCCAAGAACGTGAAGCAGGAAATCAATTACTTAAGGTAGAAGGTTTGTCTTACACTGATAAGGAAGGTAAAGTAATATTTAAGGATTTGAACTTTGTTCTAAGTAAATCAGACAAAATTTCTTTAGTTGGCGACTCTAGGGCAATTACAACTTTGTTTCAAGTTCTAAATGGTGAGCTTAGCGCCACAAAAGGAAGTTTTGAATATGGTCAAACCATTTCAACTGCTTATTTACCAAATGATAACTCAGATTACTTCAAGAGCTCTGAAAATCTTGTTGATTGGCTTCGAAATTATACGGTTGGGGAAAAGGACGAAGTTTATATCCGAGGTTTTTTAGGAAAAATGTTATTTTCAGGACAAGAAGTGATGAAAAAATCTTCTGTGCTTTCTGGAGGTGAAAAGATGAGGTGTATGCTTTCAAAAATGATGCAAGTTGAAGCCAATCTTTTAATGTTTGATGAACCAACCAATCACTTAGACCTTGAGTCAATTACAGCGCTAAACAACTCACTGACTGACTTTAAAGGAACCATTATTTTCACTTCTCATGACCATACCTTTACTCAAACAGTTGCCAATCGGATTATAGAAATTAGTCCAAAAGGCATGCTTGATAAAGTAATGAGTTACGATGAGTATTTAGAGAATGATAAAATTGCTGCACAACGAGAAGAGTTGCAGGAAGCTTAACTTTTTAGCCTTTCCAAAACTTAGTCCCCTAACAAGTCATTCAGTGCTGTTAAGTTGTTTGACTGAAGAACATCAGGATTCAAATTAAGCAGTTTTTTATTACCACTCTTACTTTTTGCACCAAAAGTGATGATTTGAACGCCATTTTGATGGGCATTTTTAGACTTTTCAGCGCTTAACAAATCAGGCTTTATTGTTAAGTACTTTAGATTGTGCTGCAATACCCATGCTAAACCTGAATCAAAACTACCAACCTCTTCTAATGACATCGTGTAAGGGCAGTCCAAGCGCATTGCTTCTAGAATTAAAGGTTTAGATAACGAGATCAACATTACCTTGTCTTCTGGGATATTTAGTGAATTTAACTTCATAATTAGAACCTTGATTAACTCTAATTCCCGCTCTTGATTTTCAATAGCAGTTAAGCAAACAGAATAGTTGCGAATATCAATATGCAAAAATGGAAATTGACTTTGTGCCTTCATTAGACTAATCAACGTGTCTAGACCTATAATTCTTTCGGATTGAAAAAAATCAAAAGGCAATCCAAGCTTATATTCAATTGAAAGTAGTTCTTCATAATTCATATTTCCAATACAGCCCTCTGTATTGGTCTTGGTATCTAACTTCCTATCATGGTACAAAACAAACTGATTATCAGCTGTCATCTGTAAATCAACTTCTACCCCATCAGCTCCTTTTTAAACTAAAGCTTCATATAATGATTTATAACTATTTGATGGAAGGGCGTTAAACGGAATCCAAGAACTAAACCCTGAGCCTGCATGACCAATTTTTAGGACAGTATTTTGATTTAAATTATCAAGCTTAGATTTATCGAATGTTGTGCAAGCGATTAACCAAAAACAGGGTATAATCAATACGATTTTTAATCTCCAAAAGTTTGATAAGAATAACTTCATTCGATGAAATGCGATTAAGATTTTTTAAAAGTAATCACAAAAAATCAGCAGAGAAATATTTTAGAATTGAATAGCTGATTTACGATTTACTCGCTCGTTTTCGATCAGTCTCATTAAGCATCACCTTTCTAACTCTCAAAGAATTAGGTGTTACTTCAACATATTCATCCTTTTGAATATACTCTAAAGCTTCCTCTAGTGAGAATTTAACAGCTGGTGCGATTTTTATTTTATCATCAGCTCCTGAAGAACGCATATTTGACATTTTCTTAGTCTTAGTGATGTTTACCACCAAATCCCCTGCCCTATTGTTTTCTCCAATAACTTGTCCTCCGTATATATCTTCATTCGGGTGAACGAAGAATTTACCTCGATCTTGTAAATTATTTAATGAGAACGGAATCGCTTTTCCCATTTCCATTGAAATCAAGGAACCGTTTTGCCTTCCAGCTATTACACCTTTAAATGGCTGAAACTCTTTAAAACGATGAGACATAATTGCCTCTCCCGCAGTAGCTGTTAATAGATAATTTCTCAATCCGATAATCCCTCTTGAAGGTATTTCAAAGTCTAAGATCATACGATCTCCTTTTGGCTCCATATTAAGCATTTCCCCTTTCCGCTTATTCACAATCTCTATTGCTTTACCACTAACTTCTTCCGGTAAATCAATTGTTAGTTCTTCAACAGGCTCATGCTTTTGACCGTCAATTTCTTTAATGATAACTTGAGGTTGACCAATTTGAAGCTCGTAACCTTCTCTTCTCATGGTTTCAATCAAAACAGATAAATGTAGAACACCACGGCCAAATACATTATGAGAATCAGCAGAACCAGTAGCTTCAACTCTTAAAGCCAAATTCTTTTCTAATTCTTTACTCAATCGATCTTTTATATGCCTCGACGTCACAAATTTTCCTTCTTTTCCAAAAAATGGAGAATCATTAATTGTAAAAAGCATACTCATGGTAGGCTCATCAATTTTTATACTTGGCAATGCTTCTGGGTTTTCAATATCAGCAACAGTATCTCCAATATCAAAGCCTTCAAGTCCAACAATGGCACAAATGTCTCCCGCTTCTACTGAATTTACTTTTACTTTACCCATTCCCTCAAAAACGTACAATTCTTTTATTTTACATTTGATCGGACTTCCATCACGTTTTACCAAACTAACTTGTTGGTTCGGCTTTAAGGTTCCTCTATGTAATCTTCCAATTGCAATTCGGCCAATAAAAGAAGAATAATCTAGAGATGTAATTAGCATTTGTGTATTTCCTTCAGGCGGTTTTGGAGCAGGAATATGCTTTACTATCGAATCCATCAAAGGAATAATATTATCGGTTGGTTTTTTATAATCTTCACTCATCCAACCTTGTTTTGCTGAACCAAAGATTGTAGGAAAATCTAACTGATCTTCAGTTGCTCCCAAATTGAACATTAAGTCAAATACCTTTTCTTGTGCTATATCAGGAGTGCAATTTTCTTTGTCTACTTTGTTGACAACTACTATTGGC
>CAYPJC010000063.1:3955-8883 GCA_964410855.1 uncultured Flavobacteriales bacterium
TTTGTAGTACAAATCGTGTTTGAGGCATAGGGCCTTCAAATGCATCGACCAATAAAAGCACTCCATCAGCCATATTCAATACTCGCTCTACCTCTCCACCAAAATCGGAGTGACCAGGTGTATCGATAATATTGATTTTTAAGTCTTTATAAAAAACGGAGACATTTTTCGCCAAAATGGTAATTCCTCTTTCTTTTTCCAAATCATTGCTATCCATAATCAATTCCCCTGGGGTTTCATGATCACTGAATAATTTTCCTACGTGTAACATTTTGTCAACTAAGGTAGTTTTACCGTGGTCAACGTGAGCGATAATGGCTATGTTTCTTAATTTCATGGGTGCTAATTTGAGGCCGCAAAAGTAGGTTTATTCTGTGATTGAATTACTTACTTTCTATTTTTATATTTAATCAAAAAAGCAAAGAGTTAATTAAGTTTGTCTCAAATAGATATTTATGAAAATAAAACTAGCTGTTATAGGGTGCCTTCTATCATTAAATGTGTTTACACAAAACAGTCCCGTAACTCTAAAACAAGCCGAAGCTGTAATGATTAATGTCTTTACAACACTTCAAGACAAAAATTTTGATAAGCTAAATAGCTATTTTAGCCATGACCTCAAACTTAGTTTAACTGCGGCCAGATTAGCAAAAACATCTACCCAATTAAATGAGCTCTATGGCAAACCTGACAGTCTTTTAAAGTTGGTAAAAAAAATAACAGCTGAAAAAACTTATTTTGAACAAGGCATTCAATTTGAAAAAGATAAAGCTGACATAGTTATTTCAATAAATGATAGCAATCAAATAACTTCACTAAGAATTGCTCCTTACTCTTCAAAAGAAAAATGGATATTCCCTACTTATGCCAGTCAAACTAAGTTTGAAGAATATCCCGTAAAAATTGGCAATGAGTCACCTCTTCTAGGAATGTTTGCTAAGCCAAATAGAGTTGAAAATCTAACCATTGTAGTTTTCGTTCATGGGTCAGGACCAAATGATATGGATGAAACGCTTGGCCCTAACAAACTTTTTAAAGATCTAGCTTATGGTTTGGCTACAAATAATATAGGAAGTATCAGGTATAACAAAAGAACCTATGATTATAAAAGTGCTATGGCAAAAAAGGCAAATAAGCTTACCATTGACGAAGTAGTTGTGAATGATGCAGTAATTGCCATTCAAAAAGCAAAAGAATTGGGTGCTAAAAAAATTATTTTAGTGGGCCATAGTTTAGGTGGATACATGGCACCAAAAATTGCTTCTAAAACAAACGTGGATGGAATCATATTAATGGCAGGGCCACACAACCCTCTTGAAGATATTATTTTACCGCAGTTAGAGCACATTATGAAATATGACTCAAGCACTTCTATTAATGACATGCAATACAATCAGATTAAATGGCAAATAGAAAATTTAAAAAAGGGAAAATATGATTCTACTACAGTTGGGCCAATATTACCTTTAGGCTTATCCGGAACGTTTTGGATTTCCTTAAAAGATTACAAACCACTAAAAATGGCTAAAAAACAAGATTCTCCATACTTGATTCTAAATGGAGGACGCGATTATCAGGTAACAGAAGCAGAAGCGATAAGTTGGAAAAATGGAAACAAAAATGAATCATCCAAAACCATTATCTACCCAAAATTGAATCATATGTTTTATGCTGGTGAAGGAATCTTAATTCCATCGGAATACGAAAAGCAATCAAATATGGACAATGCAGTCTTAAATGATATCATTATATGGATAAACTCCCTCTAATGTAATGCTTAGTGAAGAAAAAAAATATTTTCCTGCAACAGTCGCAGCTCTAGCGATCCTTTTAATTGGAGCTTGGTATTTATTCAGTGATACCATGAATACCTTTCCAGCATTTATACATGCTTGGACTCAAACCGACCGCTTGGCATTGGCTATGAATTTCCAAGAAAATGGATTCGATTTTTTTCACCCTGCAACCTTTAATTTACTTACAAAAGACGGCATAACACAAGTTGACTTCCCCATTCATGATTACTTGGTTGCATGTATTAGTAGTTTCTTGAAAGCTGATATAGTCAATGTATTCAGAACATATAATTTACTCTATTCCTTATTAGGACTGTTCTTCTTTTTTAAGCTCAACTTATTGACAAGTAAATCTCCCATACGCTCTTTATTTGCTATGTCTTTTGTTTTCACAATCCCCTTCTTTGTCTATTATCAAAATGGTTTTTTGCCATCTGTACCTTCCTTCTCAAACCTAATCATTGGACTGTATTTTGTCATCAAGTTTCAAATCGAAAAAAACAATAAAGACTATCTAATTGGTGCACTTTTTATAACTTTTGCTGCATTGGCAAGATCTCCTTTTTTAATTTTCTTGGTTGCGCTTCTATTGACTGAATTTTGGTCCCAATTGAAATATAAAAAAATTAATGTGGCAAGGCTTTTTATACCTTTTTTGGGAATAATTCTATTCTTATCCTACTTCTACTACAATCAATTATTAGCAAAAAAGTACGGCAGTATGTTTTTAGCTGATTTACTTTATTTTAAAAGCTTTCAAGAGTTAAAATATACGCTACAAATTGCTTTTAATAGATGGGGTGACCAATTTATGAGTCCTTTTCATGCAATACTATTTTTAATGTTGCTAGGAACTGCTATTTATCAATTCTACAAGGGATTACAATTAAGATTCATTGAGAAATATTTAATCGCTTTTTTCTTGATTTCCTCTTTTGGCATATTTCTGTTTTTCTTAGCATTTGGTCAGCAATTCGCTGAGCACGATTATTACTACATTGATTGCCTTCTGCCGCTTTTATCACTTATTCTGTTAATATCCTTATCTAGGGTTGTTATTAAAAATAAGTGGTACACACCCGTTGCTACTTTATGTGGAATATTCTTTCTCTATTTTTTTAGTTATGCCAAGACCAATCAGAAAAGTCGCTATACCCCTCCTTTTAATGATCGAATTGAATATGCCTATTCTGTATATAAAACTTCTAAAGGAGATTTAAAAAAATGGGGTGTAAAGAAGCAAGACACGCTCTTTGTATTGGATGCAAACTCCACCAACATGCCATTTACTATTTGGAAGAATAAAGGTTATACGAGTCTCAATTCTGCTGAAAAGGAAGTAAAAGGGCAACTTGATAGCGCTTTTACTTATGCCATACTATTAGACAGTTTTTTTATCAGCAGCAGTTTTAAAGCATATCCAGAGCTCATTAATGAATTGGAATTGGTGAATACAAATGGGGAACTTAGTTTATATAAGAAGTCAGATGAAAGTAAGCCTGCTCCTTTTTTCGAAAACACCATTCATCATGCTTATTCAAATTTTGATACTAAAAGCAATTTTGGTGATAGTATTTATGCATGGACTCTTCTTGAATCAAAAACACAGGACTTTGGGCAATCGCTTAAAATTGAGGCTAAAAACGAGTACACCCTTTCTTGGAAAATAAAACCACAAAAAATAATTTCAGACAAGCCTATTCAAGTACTTTTCCTTGCTGACTTTTATGCAAAAGATACTGTTCATCTGCAAATTGTTTGTAGAATGAATGATTATTACTTTGTCGATTACATGGAAAATAAACTAAAAGGCTTTAATAGCTGGCAAAAAGAACAATTTCACTTTCAAATAGATCCAAAATACTTCAATCAGGCAGATGAGATTAGTTTCTATTTTTGGAACCCAAAAAAGAATGAATTATTTATTGACAATGTTAATTTCTTAATCTATCAATAAAATGGAAGATATTAATTATAAGGCTTTTGTTGTTCGAGAAAATGAGGATGGAAGCTTTAGTAAAGAAATTGAAAATAAATTGGTTTCTGATTTACCACAAGGAGAAGTGCTTATTAAAGTAAGTTATGCCGCATTGAATTATAAAGATGCTCTATCTGCCAATGGACATAAAGGGATTACAAGGAATTACCCTCATACACCTGGTGTCGATGCTTGTGGAATAGTTATTCATTGCTCTACTGAGGATTTTGGAGAAGGAGATCCAGTAATTGTTACATCTTACGATTTTGGAATGAACACTTCGGGTGGATTCCAAGAATACATAAGAGTTCCTGCAAAATGGCCAGTAAAGCTCCCAGAAGGAATGACTTTAGAAGATTCTATGGTTTTAGGAACCGCAGGATTTACCGCTGCCCTGTCTCTTTTTAAAATGGAACAGAATAACCAAAATCCTGAAATGGGTCCAATTTTAGTTACGGGATCAACAGGAGGTGTTGGAAGTATGGCTGTTTCTATATTGGCTCAAAAGGGATACGATGTAATAGCTTCAACAGGAAAAGATGAATTTCATTCCTACTTAAAAGATTTAGGAGCCTCTAGTATAATTAGGAGGAAAGCTGTTGACGACCAAAGCGAAAGACCTTTACTTCGATCAGAATGGGCTGGGGTTATTGATACTGTTGGTGGAAATACCTTAGCAACTGCCATTAAATCATGCGGTAGAAATGGAAACATAGCAGTTTGCGGGCTCGTTTCATCCCCCTTATTGGAAACTACTGTTTACCCATTTATACTGAATGGCGTAAATGTTCTAGGAATTGAAACAGCCGAAACACCGAGAGAAATTAGACTGAAAATTTGGGAATTGCTTTCTTCAGATTGGAAACCAAAACAATTAAATGAAATGAAAACTATTATTTCACTAGCTGAATTGGAGAAACATATAAAGCTGATGCTTGATGGACAGTCTAAAGGAAGAGTACTGGTGAAGTTTTAACCCGAACTATGCGTTCTGGGTATAAAAATTACAAACGGTCTTTAGTATATTCTACTTTTGTTTTACCGTGAGGCTTTGGCTTCCCATCATCCCCAAGGTTAACCATCGTAATATTTTCTATTGTGAGTATAGGCTTGTGCGACATCTTATTACGGGCAATACAACTTAAGGTGATTGA
>CAYPJC010000064.1:0-8874 GCA_964410855.1 uncultured Flavobacteriales bacterium
ACGAACATTTGGGTCTTTGCTTGCCATTGGTCTCAGTTTTAGTTTAGTTTTTCAAGCAATGATAAATATGGCTGTTGCGGTAAACCTATTTCCAGTAACTGGTCAGCCGCTTCCCATGGTAAGTATGGGTGGGACTTCTATTTGGTTTACATGTTTAGCAGTAGGAATTATATTAAGTGTAAGCAGGAATACTGAAACAGAAAATGAGGAGGAAAGAAATGGCTAATTTGAAAGTCATTATTACGGGAGGTCATATTTTTCCTGCCATTGCTATAGCTAATGCTATTAAGAAGAAGCGAGCTGGTACTCAGTTTTTATTTGTTGGTGCTATTGGAAGAATGGAGATGACCAAAGTGCCTGAGGCAGGGTTTGAAATTGTCGGACTTCCAATTATGGGATTAAAACGAAGCTTCTCTTGTGACAATTTAAAATTTCCTTTTAAGCTAATCAAGAGTTTGAGGATGGCAAAAAGAATAATTAAGGATTTTCAACCTGATTTAGCAGTTGGCGTTGGCGGATATGCAAGCGGACCTTTATTGAGGGCGGCTAAAAAGGCTGAAATTCCAACTTTATTGCAAGAGCAAAACTCTTATGCAGGGCTAACCAATAAAATCCTTGGAAAAAAGGCAGATAAAATTTGTGTAGCCTATGACGGAATGGAGCAGTTTTTTCCCAAAGAAAAGATTGTTTTGACAGGAAACCCTGTAAGGAGTGAAGTGGTCAAATTAGAGGGTAAAAGAGCTAGGGCTGAAGAGCACTTTAAGCTTGAAAAAGATAAAAAAACTTTATTAATTGTTGGGGGTAGTTTAGGTGCTTGGTCTGTGAATGAAGCAGTAGAAAAATCAATTGAACTCTGGAGCAAGCAGGATATACAAGTTGTATGGCAAACAGGAAAATTGTTTTATGATAGAGCTTTAAAAGCTGCAAAGAATTACAGCTCTTGGTTAGTAGTTACTGAATTTATAAGCAGAATGGATTTAGCTTATGCAATAGCAGACTTAATTGTTTCTCGAGCTGGAGCAATTGCTGTTTCGGAAATATGTTTAGTTAAAAAACCAGCTATATTCGTTCCGCTTCCATCTGCTGCTGAGGATCATCAAACTAAAAATGCAAATATTCTTGTAACATTAGGTGCAGCTCATTCAATTAAAGATTCGGAAGTAAAAAATAGCTTAGGAGAAAAGGTTCTAGGCCTCTTAGATAATCAAGAGGAATTAGATCGTTTAGTAGAAAATATAGCTCCACTTGGGCGTCATGATGCAGCTGATATTATTGCCGATGAAGCATTAAAGTTGATTCAAATAAAGTAATATGTCATTAGAAAAAGAACATATATATTTTGTGGGTGTAGGCGGAATTGGAATGAGCGCACTTGCGCGCTATTTCAATCAGAAAGGAAAAAAGGTATCGGGTTACGACAGATCAATCACTGAGCTTACTAAACGACTTCAAACGGAAGGTGTTTCTGTAAACTACCTCGCTGAAGAAGATGCTATTCCATTCCCTTTTAGAAATAAAAAAACAACTTTAGTAGTCTACACACCTGCAATTTCAAGTCAAAATCCAATTCTGAATTATTTTGTGAATGAAGGTTTTGAATGTCTTAAACGTGCGGAGGTTTTAGGCCGAATTACTAAAAATATTAAAACTATTGCTGTTGCAGGAACGCATGGTAAAACAACTGTTTCTTCAATGATAGCTTATTTGTTCAAACAAGGAGGTGTTAAAATTAATGCATTCCTTGGGGGCATATCTCGTGATTACGGAACAAATTTAATCATCGATGAAGGAGCAGAATTGCTTATTACTGAAGCAGATGAATATGATAGATCATTTTTACAGCTTCATCCTAATCAGTTAATTATTACTTCAATTGATGCAGATCATATGGACATATATGCCAATCATCAAGACTTGAAAGACACGTATAATCAACTAATTACACAAATAGATGATGGTGGATTTTTATTGACGAAAAAAGAAGTGTTAAATGAGTTGACACCCAAAGATGGTATTGAAAATCAAATCTATTCATTAACTAATTCAACTGATATACATGCAGGTAATGTTCGTGTTGAAAATGGTGCTTATTTATTCGATTATGAATCACCTAGTCAACATATAAGTAATGTAACATGTGGATTGCCAGGGATTCATAATGTTGAAAATGCAGTAGCAGCTATAAGCATTGCTTTAATACATGGCATAAGCCCTCTTTTAATCAAAGAGTCCATATCAAAGTTCAAAGGAGTTAAAAGGCGTTTTGATGTTCATTTAAACACGAATTTGATTGTTTATATAGATGATTATGCTCATCATCCTGAGGAGGTTAAGGTCTTGATTTCTTCAGTAAGAGAGTTGTATCCTAGGAAAAAAATAACTGCAATTTTTCAACCTCATTTATACAGCAGAACAAAAGATTTCGGTGTTGAATTTGCCTTAGAGTTAGCTAAAACAGATGATTTGATCTTGTTGGATTTGTATCCTGCCAGGGAAGAGCCAATTGAAGGAATTGATTCAAATTGGTTAGCGAGCCTCACAAAAAAGCCAGATGTGCATGTATGTGGAAAGAATCAATTACTGAATTTATTAAAAAGTAAGAATGTTGAAGTTCTTCTTACAATTGGAGCAGGTGATATTGATTCAATGGTAACGCCAATTGTTAATTATTACGAATCATTGGAGCCATGAAAAAGTTTTTGAACATAAGTGGTTGGGTGTTTTTATTTGCTAGTATTACAGTGATTCTAGGTTTCGTAAGCAATGCCCAAAAGCATAAAGTATGCACTGATATTGTTATTGTTATTGATCGAAGTAATGGTAATTATTTTGTAGAAGATGAAGATATATACTTCATGGTTTATCACGAAATGGATACCTTAATTGGTAAACCGATATCTGATATAAATTCAGCGCGATTAGAATATAAAATAAATAATCACCCTGCTGTTTCAGATTGTGAAGTTTATAAAACCATAAATGGAGAATTGATCGTTAATGTTTTTCAGCGCACTCCAATAGTTAGATTGTTTTCTTACGATGGGGATAGTTATTATATTGATAGCACTGGCAGCGTAATGCCTACTTCTGAAAGATACACGGCAAGGGTGCTTATTGCCAACGGTCACATTTATGACTCATTTTTAGACGTAAATAGATTGAATTTAAATTCCTTGAATGATACGATTAGAAGTAATACAATGGTCGATGATGTCTTTGCTTATGCGAAATTTATAAGAAAGGATCCTTTTTGGCTTGCTCAAATTGAACAGTTGTATGTTAATAAAGAATTTGATATTGAATTGATACCTCGCGTAGGAAATCATAGAATTGTATTTGGAGATGCCAACGATATAGAAGAGAAGTTTGTCAAGCTTAAGATTTTCTATAACAAGGGGTTAAACAAGACTGGCTGGAATGAATATGAGGTTATAAACCTGAAGTTTAAGAACCAAGTAGTTTGTAAAAAAAGATTTTAAAATGGAAACTTCATCAGATATTGTTGTAGGCTTAGATATTGGAACCACAAAAATTGTGGCCATGGTCGGCAGACGCAATGAACATGGCAAGTTGGAAATATTGGGAATGGGTAAATCTGAGTCTCTAGGAGTAACCCGTGGAGTTGTTGCTAATATCGAAAAAACGGTGCAATCAATTCACGATGCCGTTTCTGAAGCAGAAAATAAATCTGGAGTTGATGTAAGGGTTGTCAATGTAGGAATTGCTGGTCAGCATATTAAAAGTTTACAGCACAGAGGAATTAGAGTAAGAAATAGCTTGGATGAAGAAATAGGTCAAGAAGACATTGATTTATTAATCAATGACATGTTTAAATTGGTCACACTCCCAGGAGAAGAAATTATTGATGTGCTGCCGCAAGAGTTTATTGTTGATAATGAGCAAGGCATAAAAGATCCTGTGGGGATGTCTGGAATTCGACTTGAAGCTAATTTTCATATTATCACTGGTCAAGTCGCAGCTGCAAAGAATATCCATAAGTGCGTGCACAAGGCAAACCTTGAAGTGCAAGATGTTATACTAGAACCGATTGCCTCATCTGCAGCAGTTTTAAGTGAAGAAGAGAAAGAAGCTGGAGTCGTACTGGTTGATATTGGCGGAGGAACTACTGATGTTGCTATTTTTCAAGATGGCATTATTAGACATACGGCGGTTATACCATTTGGTGGAAATGTAATAACAGAAGATATTAAAGAAGGATGCAGCATTATTAAAAATCAAGCAGAACTCTTAAAAGTAAAGTTCGGTTCAGCTTTGGCAAATGAGAGCCAAGAAAATGAGATCGTTTCTATCCCTGGTTTGAGAGGCAGAGAGCCAAAAGAAATATCCATAAAGAATCTATCGCATATTATTCAAGCTAGATTAGAAGAGATTATTGAACATATCTACTATGAAATAAAAAATAGTGGCTATGAAAATAAATTAATTGCGGGCATGGTAATTACAGGTGGCGGCTCTCAAATGAAGCATATTGGACAATTGTTTGAGTACGTTACTGGTATGGATACTCGCATTGGTTATCCGAATGAATATTTAGCAACAAGTAATACGGAAGAAGTGACAAGTCCAATGTTTGCGACAGGAGTAGGTTTGATTTTGAAGGGATTTGAGAAACTTGATAAGCAAAAAGGCAAAAAGCCTTTAGTTGAAGATGAAGGAGTAAAAGTTAGACAAGGTGAGAAAACAAAGGGAGGATTTCTTCAAAGTATGCTGAATAAAGGGAAGCAGTTTTTTGAGGAAGACGAAAACTAGATTAGAATAAAAGAATTATAAAAATATAAAAGAGTAAAAATCAATAAATCAACAGCTATGAAATTTGATTTGCCTAAAGATCAATCATCCATTATTAAAGTTATCGGCGTTGGCGGCGGCGGTAGTAATGCAGTTAACCATATGTACCGTCAAGGGATTGAAGGTGTAGATTTTATTATTTGCAATACGGATCAACAAGCATTGGATTTAAGTCCTATTCCAAATAAAATTCAACTAGGTACTACATTGACTGAAGGCCGTGGGGCAGGATCTAATCCGGAAGTTGGTAAAAACGCTGCCATTGAAAATGTGGACGAACTCAAGGAGCTTTTTGAGAAAAATACACAGATGGTTTTTATCACGGCAGGAATGGGTGGTGGAACCGGAACTGGTGCTGCACCAATTATTGCTAAAACTGCAAGAGAAATGGGTATTCTCACAGTTGGGATTGTTACAATTCCATTCAGTTTTGAAGGAAGAAGAAGAAAGATACAAGCTGATGAAGGACTTGCTCAATTAAGAGATAATGTTGATACCTTACTTGTTATTTGCAATGATAAGTTGAGAGAAATGCATGGGAATTTAAAAATTTCTGAAGCATTCTCAAAAGCAGACGATATATTAACTATCGCAGCTAAAGGAATCGCAGAAATTATAACAGTTGCTGGCTACATTAATGTTGATTTTGAAGATGTAAAAACAGTAATGAAGGACGGTGGAACAGCTATAATGGGTTCCTCAGCTGCAGAAGGAGAAGGAAGAGCTGTGAAAGCTGTAAGTCAAGCATTAGCTTCCCCACTTTTAAACGATAACGATATTGCAGGAGCAAATTACATTTTATTAAATATTACTTCAGGTGATGAGGAAGTTTCAATGGATGAAATTGATGAAATCACTGATTACATTCAAAATGAATCTGGAAATACGGCAGATATTATTTGGGGAAATGGAGTTGATGAAAGTCTAGGAAGTAAAATTAGTGTTACAATTATTGCAACTGGATTTGGATCAGCTGAGCCATCAGGGTTTAGCACAGCTAAAAAGGCGGAAAAAGTTATTCGCAACTTGAATGACGATGTAAAAACAAATATTACCCAGAAACTTGATGATTCTGTTGAGAATAAAAGTATTGACTCTGATTCTATTGATGAGCTAGCGTTAAAGAAAAGTGAAGAACAAAAAAGCTTTGAATTTACCATAAGGCCAAAAGATACTCAATCAAAATCAGGAAATAGCTCATCAAATAATGACAAAGTCAAACGTTATAGCTTAGACGATGAAATAAATAGCGACTTGGAAAGTGATAATCAGTTGAAGTCAGAAAAAGTGAATAGTTCTGTTTCATCATCAAAAGAAATAGAAGAAAATTCAACATCTACTTTGCAAAAGTCTTTGAATGAAGAAGAACAACTCAAAAAAAGTCAAGACCGAATCATGAAATTGAAAGCCTTGAGTTTAAAAATGAAAAGCCCTGGTGGGATTAATGATTTGGAGAAGGAGCCAGCCTATAAACGCAGAAATATTTCATTAGATGATACACCTCATTCTTCTGAGTCAAATGTTTCTCGATATACATTAAGTGAGGATGAAGACAATAAAACTACATTGAAGCAAAACAATTCATTTTTGCATGATAATGTAGATTAAGAGTAAAGTGTGATTATTGGTTAATCATTTTAAGAGAAGTGCCCTATAGTTGAGAAACAGTAGGGTGCTTTTTGCTTTATATAGCATTCTCCACATTAAGAAATCTCAATTAATTTCTATCGCTAACGCCAAATTCGGAACTTCGATTTGACTCTTTGTACGGCTGTTTTTTAAAGTGGGGCTTTTGGTATTTTCAAAAAACCCGTGCGTTCATTCTAGCTTTGAACCTGAGTTCGATCTAAGGGTTTTATTATTGTTCTAAAAATCAATAAACTACGTTCATTGCGATGAGTGGACTCAAGGTTTATGATTTTCGCAATGACAAGCCATTTTTCAAGCCATAAAGTTCGATACTATATCGCTGATTTTTGAGTGCTGTAGGTTGCTTTATTAGCAGTGGCACAAGTTGTCGAAATTCTTTACATCGAACAATATACGATGATGGGGGCTCCTACAATAATGGTTTATCCCATATTAATAAAGTTAAAAGTCCCATTGATTTAATTAATTTAGAACCTTAGGTAAAGCATGGATAACACATACTGGTGTGTGTTATCCAATTGTTGTGGTGCATTTAAAACAAACTAAATTGACCCGAGTAATTAAAATAGCTACAATTCTATTTCAGGTTGGACTAACAATCGGGATGACTTTTATTCTATATATGCTGTTTGCAATGTTCGACTATCAAGGTGGTTTTGTCAATTTTGTTGGACTTACTTTGTTTCAACCGTTACTTGCAATCCTCTTTTCAATTTTGACTGTAATCCTATGCGGAATTGTTGGACTTCCAATTCGACTAAACAGTCGACTAAATAATTGGTGGAGAACGCACTTTTACATTTCCATTTTAGTTGGAGTTTTAGGACTTATATTATGTGCAGTTTCATTAACTTCAGGGTTTATCGAAGAAATCACTTACCGAATGGAAGGAATGGATACGACCCAAACAGTTCAAAATCAAATTCTTTCTATAACAGGTTGGTTTTTATTCGCAATGGGAACATTACACACATATCCTCCAAAAATCCTTCAAGACAAATTGGAAAAACTAACAAAAACGAGATAACTTTATAATATGAAATCAAACATAATAAAATCGCTTTCAAACAATTTTGAAGATCATTCGCAGACTACTGAAAATGGAATTGAGTTTTGGTTTGCAAGAGATATACAGCATCTTTTAGGATATTCAGAATGGAGAAACTTTCAAAAAGTTATAGTCAAAGCAAAAACTTCTTGTGAGGCCACAAGGAATAATATTTCAGACCATTTTGTTGACGTCAACAAAATGGTTAAGCTCGGATCAGGAAGCGAAAGAGATATTGAGGACATAATGCTGACAAGATATGCTTGTTACTTAATTGCTCAAAATGGAGACCCAAGAAAAGAACAAATAGCTTTTGCTCAGAACTATTTTGCTGTGCAGACTAGAAAACTCGAAGTAATTGAGAAAAGAATTAAGGATTGGGAAAGACTTCGAGCAAGGCAAAAGCTAACTCTTTCGGAAAAGGAACTTTCTGAGCTGATATATGAGCAAACAGGGAATGATAAAAATTTTGGACTTATAAGGAGTAAAGGAGATCAAGTACTTTTTGGAAAATCAACCCAGCAGATGAAAAATCTACTTGGAGTGCCTAAAGGCAGAGCATTGGCAGACTTCTTACCTACAATTACTATAAAGGCTAAAGACTTTGCTACTGAAATAACAGTCTTCAACACAAAAGAAAAAGGACTAATAACAGAAAGGCAAATTTCAGCCGAGCACATTACCAACAATAGAGGAGTTCGAAATATTTTAACGAAAAGAGGTATAAAACCAGAGGAGCTTCCTGCAGAAGAAGATATTAAAAAATTAGAAAGACGAGTTAATTATGAGCCTAAAAAAATTGGCAAGAATCCTGATAAATTAAAATAAACAACGACACCACAACAACACCTATACTGCATATCCTTCGGGATACGCAGCATACCCAAAACGTTAGCGAAAATTCCCCACATTAAGAATCTCAATTAATTTCTATCGCTAACGCCAAATTTCGGAACTTCGATTTGACTCTTTGTACGGCTGTTTTTTAAAGTGGGGCTTTTGGTATTTTCAAAAAACCCGTGCGTTCATTCTAGCTTTGAACCTGAGTTCGATCTAAGGGTTTTATTATTGTTCTAAAAATCAATAAACTACGTTCATTGCGATGAGTGGACTCAAGGTTTATGATTTTCGCAATGACAAGCCATTTTTCAAGCCATAAAGTTCGATACTATATCGCTGATTTTTGAGTGCTGTAGGTTGCTTTATTAGCAGTGGCACAAGTTGTCGAAATTCTTTACATCGAACAATATACGATGATGGGGCTCCCACAATAATGGTTTATCCCATATTAATAAAATTAAAAGCCCCATTGATTTAATCACATTTGGGTCTAAATTCCCCGAGGCTTGCCTCGTAACTGCTGACTT
>CAYPJC010000065.1:0-8583 GCA_964410855.1 uncultured Flavobacteriales bacterium
GGAATTCTGAATTTAAATTTCACTTTTTACCCAATGAACAATACTTCAATAAAAATGTGTGGAAGGTAAATCCAAATAATCAAATCAAATTAGGTGATAGCACCACTTTTGATCAAGTTGAATTTTCAAGCAATGATCAAAAATTCTCTTTACAAACAAAAAATGGTTTTAATAATCTAAGTTTTTTGAACTTTGAATTGGCTTCAATTTTCAATAGCATCAGGTCATCAAACCAGAAAACAAAAAAAAATACTTCTAATCATGAAAAGTTCAAAAAGCCAGACAGCTCAAGCAAATCTACTTTAGATAGTTCTTATTCTGCCATTCTAAATGGAGTTTTAAATGGAGAAATCCATTTTCCAATAAACCCAAAAGAGAAGCTAAAGGCTAAATTAGAAATAGACCAATTAATGATCAGTGGTAAAACTATAGGGAATTTAATTTGCAATTATAGTCAGTTACCAGAAAGAGATTCTGTTACAATTTCCCTAAATGGAAATAATAATGAGCTTGAATTGCATGGGTATTTTACTGAAGATAATATCAATCTAGAATTAGAAATTGAAAAACTTCAAATAAAAACCATCGAAATTTTCAGTAGAGGTCAAATCATAAATTCAAAAGGTTTTATTACTGCTTCAGCTGATTTCCTAAAAGAAGGAGTTGCTTATAACTCTAAAGGGACTATCAATTTTCAAAACATAAGTTTTAGAAGCTCATTTTTAGGAGAAACCTTCTATTTAAACAATGAAAGATTAAACTTTTCAAGAGAAAATGTAGTTTTTCAAAACTTCACCATTTTAGACAGTTCTAAAAATCCATTCAATATTGATGGGAATATTGGTATAAAAAGTTTAACTAATCCAACTTTTGACCTAAAAGTCAACATAAACAATTTCCAATTTTTAAATACCTCAAAAGAGTCTGCTAATGATTTATTTTATGGCACAGTCATATCTAGTGTAGATCTAAATATAACAGGAGATCTTGATAGGCCAAAAATTGAATCAACTATTAATCTGGAAGAAGGAACTGATTTAACCTTTGTTGCATCAGAGGGAGAAGCAAATGAAGTTAGTCGCGATGGTATTGTTGAGTTTATTGATAAGGATAAAAAAATCCCCTTGTTATTAATAATAGAAAAAGAATCGAATATAAGCAAGGTTGATATTCACGGGATAGATTTTTCTTCTATTATTAATATAGATAATAATACAAAACTGACAATTGTAATAGATCCAATTACAGGTGATCGATTAAAAATTCAAGGTGGCGGTAAGATTCGAGCTGACATTGATCCAACTGGCAACTTAGAATTAAACGGAATATATACTATAAAAGATGGGGACTATGAACTAAAGCTTTATAATTTAATTCAAAGAAAATTTAGCCTTAATGAGGGTGGAAATTTAATTTGGAATGGTTCTCCACTCAAAGCTAACATGAACATTACAGGTTCCTATATCACAAAAGCGTCACCTATCGGTTTACTAGAAAGTCAAACAACAGGCCTTAGTGAAGGAGAACGAAACGAGTTCAAAAAAAGAATTCCATTTGAGGTTGTATTATTTTTAGGAGGAGAGATCTTAAGACCTGAAATAAGCTTTAAAATAAAACTACCTGAAGGTCAGAATTCTTCTTCAGACGAAATATTAGCTACTAAATTGGCTCAGTTAAATGAAAACGAATCAGAATTAAATCAACAAGTTTTTTCACTAATCATTCTTAAAAGATTTTATTCTTCTGATGTATTGGGAGATGGTGGAACTGGTTCTTATGCAGCTAGAGAAAGTGTAAGTCAAATCTTAAACCAACAAATTAATAACCTATCTGAAAAATACGTTAAAGGGGTTGAAATGGAAGTAAATATTGACTCTTATAATGATTACAATTCCAATGGAGATCTTAGTGAAAATACAGCTCTAAATGTAGCCATGAGTAAGACTCTTCTTGACGACCGTTTGAAAGTTAAAGTCGATGGTGATTTTGAATTAGAAGACAACAACAATACACAAGTTGCAGGCAGAAACCCTGTCTCCGGAAATGTTTCAGTCGAATATAAGATAACTGAGGACGGGAAGTATAAATTAAAAGCATTCAGACAAGATGGCTATGACGGAATTAGTGGAGGGGAATTCATTGAAACAGGAATCTCACTTTTATATATAAAAGAATTTAAAAGGATAAGAGACATTTTTAATCCTTCAAGAGAACTTATTGACCCAAGTGAAACGACCAAGTAGAATAAGTATTTTTTTCGCAAAAGGACTGCTTAATGCATTACTATTAGGTCTTTTTATGTCCTCATGTGGCTATCAAAAATATTTAACTGAGAGTGAGACCTTATATACTGGGGCTGATATAAACTACAAAAAAAATGGCTCTTCTAAATTTCCATATGCTGTAAAAGTAGAATTAGAAGATGTGATATACCCAGATCCAAATCTGCTTCTTTTTGGTATTTTCCGACCTAAGTTGTGGATTTATAATACGACTAAAGAACCTAAAAAAGAGAAAGGATTTAGGTATTGGAAAAAATATAAATTAGGTTATGAACCAGTTCTTTTAGAAGAAACAAACCCTAAAAGAATTAAGAATCTTCTTCTGAACCGTTTATATAACCACGGTTATTTTAACGCAAAAGCAAACTACACTATTAACTATAAAAAAAAAGAAGCTCATGTCATTTACAATTTAGAGCTAAATCAACCCTATTTAATCGATAGTATTTCGTTTCCTGAAGCCAAAGACTCATTAAGCATTCAAATTGCTGCAACAAAATCAAAAACACTAATTAAAAAAGGGAGTCCATATGACCTATCAGTTTTAAAAGAAGAGAGAGTGAGGATTTCTGAGAGAATGAATAATCTAGGTTATTATTATTTTGACCCCAATTTCTTGATTTTTGAGATTGATAGCACTGTTGGTGATAAACGAGTAAATATTTTTTTAAGAGTCAAAAAAAACATTAAAGAAAATTTTCTTGAACTTAAAAGATTAGGTAATATTTATGTATTCCCTAACTACGACTTAAGAAATAGCGACACAATCCAGCATTTAGATACTCTTTTGAGCAATGGTACTAATTATATATTACAAGATAGTAGCATTAGACCTAAAATAGTAACAGATGTAATTTATTTAGAAAAGGATAAAAAATATTCCAAAAAAGCGCATGAATACACCATAAATAGACTTGTAGGACTTGGAGTATATCAATTTGTTAGTATAAAATATATTCCGGATAGCACTACGAATAAGTTATATCCCCATGTTCAACTAACACCTAGTATAAAAAAATCTATTCGGCTAGAGTTATCGGGCACAACCAAGTCCAACGGTTTTACAGGTCCCAATTTGCAACTGAGTTTCAGAGATAAAAATTTATTTAAAGGGGCTGAACTTTTATCGATAAATTTAAACTTTGGCTATGAAGTACAGCTTTTATCAGATGCCAGCGGATTAAATTCTTACGAATTTGGAATAAATACTCAGCTGCGAATTCCTAGAATTATTAGCCCATTTAATATAAAGCTGGCAGAAAATCGCTTTACCCCTACTTCTAATATCCGTTTGGGGTTTAAGAGCCTAAATCGTCAACAATATTACCAACTCAACTCTTTTGATGTTGGGTTCGGCTATAAATGGAGAACAACCTTAGCAAAACTCCATGAGTTTTATCCTGTATCAATAAATTATGTGAACTTGGTAAGTTCTTCTCCTGAATTTGATGAGATTTTATTAGAAAACCCTTCTGTTAGAAGAAGTTTTGAAGAACAATTTATTTTAGGAACAAACTATTATTATACCTTTGATAGTCGATTAAAAAGAGCAAGTCAACATAACTTCTACTTTAAAGGTGGCATTGATTTATCAGGAAATTTTGCTCAGCTTTTTAAAACTCTTGATGATGATAAAAAATCCTTTGGTGATGATTCAGATTATAAACTTTTAGGAATAAGCTTTTCTCAATATTTAAGGTTAGAGTCCGTTTTTAAATATTTCTTCTATTTCAAGAATGATAATGTCATAGCCAATCGACTTATATTGGGTTCTGGAATATCCTATGGCAATTCCTTTATTATGCCATACATCAAACAATTTTTTATCGGTGGAGTAAATAGTATTCGGGCATTTCAAGCAAGGTCATTAGGCCCAGGTACATATCGAAGAACAGAAGAAGATCTAAATGGAAATATCTTTATTGATCAATCAGGGGAATTAAAACTGGAGTTTAATTCTGAATATCGCATAAATATTTATAGTATTTACAAAGCTGCTTTATTTGTAGATATAGGGAACGTTTGGCTTCTGAGAGAAGATTCTTTAAGACCAGGAGGAGAATTCAAAGCTGATCAATTCTTGAATGAGTTAGCAGTAGGCGTAGGTGTAGGATTAAGAATTGATCCTGATTTTTTTGTAATTCGTTTAGACTTAGGTTTCCCTCTTAGAAAGCCATTTTTGCCCAAGGGTGAAAGGTGGGTATTAGATAACTTTGGAACAGATCCCGTGCTAAATATTGCTATTGGTTATCCTTTTTAAATGAAGAGCCGTCGAGGTATTATAAAAAACCAGAAACAAGGTACAAATGTGCCGCTTAAAACTTAATAATCATATTTCCATTGGGGTTATAATTTCTTTGAATGGAAGGAGAGATTGAATTGTGGTGCATATCTATGAACTTAAGCTGATTCATTTCTTCTATCGTTTTTGGTATCTGCATTAATTCATTGTCGTTTAAATACAAATACTCCAATTCGTTTAGTTGGTTTATGTTATCAGGAAGTTTCTTTATATGATCATTCTCTAAGTGTAATATTTTCAAATGCGGTAATCGACTTAACTCATTTAAAGTTTCTTTTAATCTCATGTTCTTTTCATCATTCAAATAAAGTTCTTCTAAATTTTTTAATTGGAAAAAATTTAGAGGTAATTCCGAAAAATCATTCCCACTCAAATCTAAAATCCTAAGGTTTTCTAACTCTATAATTTCTTTTGGAAGCTGATCTAAATGATCATTTTTTAAACTCAGGTATTCCAGGTTTTTGAATTTTTTTAAAAATCCTTTTGAAAAATCAAGCTCTTGATTACTTAAATCCAGCCGGATTACTTTATCTGGATTTTTCAATGCTTCTTCTAAGTTGGTGAAGGTGGTTGATGAAGTACTATCTTGAGCCTTAATTTGTTCTACAAAGCCTATAAACAGAATAAGTGTAATGATTCTTATTGTCATAATTCGTTTTTTATAAAAAGTACATAACGCCCAACAATCCCGTTATTCCTAACACAATGGCATAAGGAAAAGCCATTTTAACCATCTTAATATAAGATAAACCTATTAAAGGAGCAATTGAAGAAGTTAACAAAAAGAGAAAAGCTGCTTGCCCATTTGGAGTAGCTACGCTTGGTAAATTTGTTCCTGTATTAATTGCAATGGCCAATTTTTCAAAATGCTCTCTGCTAATAAGACCATTTTGAAAAGCTTTATCAACTTCGCCTATATACACTGTAGCAACAAAAACATTGTCGCTTATTGCGGATAATAAACCATTGGCAGCGTAAAATAAACTTGGTTGATCATTTAAGTCTTGCTGCAATGCCCATTCAATAATTGGTGAAAACAGGTGTTGGTCATGAATCATGGCTACAATTACAAAGAAAACCACTATTAAGCCTGTAAATGGCAGGGCTTCTTCAAAAGCTTTTCCGATAGCATGTTCATCTGTAATTCCAATAAATGCAGTTTGAAATATAATTAGTGCCAATCCAATAAATCCAACCGGAGCTATGTGTAATGCTAAACTTGTAATTAATAAAATGGCAGCAATTCCTTGAACCCATAAAGCATATTTTTCTTTATCTGTTCTAGTTGAATCCTCTTCTTTGATATATTCTTGAATAATTTTATTCGCAGCAGGTGGAAGTTTAGCTCCAAAACCAAACCATCCAGTTAATTCCAACAAAAATGTTGTCAGTAGTCCAAATATAAAAACTGGGATGGTAATAGGTGCCATTCGGAAAAAGAATTCAGCAAAATCCCAACCCATTCGTTCACCAATCAATAGATTTTGAGGCTCACCAACTAAAGTGCATACTCCTCCTAGCGCAGTACCAACAGCACCATGCATAATTAAACTTCGTAAAAAGCTTTTAAATTGAGTCAAGGTTTCTCCACTAAGTTCATCTTTGTCCGGCACATCATTTTTATTATAATCCTTTGAACCTGATTGAATTCGGTGATATACACCGTAAAACCCAGCGAAAACACTAATCAATACGGCCATTACGGTTAATGCATCTAGAAATGCAGAGAGAACTGCAGAGAGGGAAACAAATAAAAGAGATAGGAGTATTTTGGATTTTATCTTAGTGAAGATTTTGTTAAAAACAAACATGAGCAAGGGTTTCATAAAATAAATCCCAGCGACCATAAATACCAAAAGTAAAAGCACTTCTAAGTTTTGTTCTACCTCATGGTAGGCCTTTTCAGGAGAAGTTAAGCCTAACAACAACGCTTGAATCACCAGTAATCCACCAGATTGCAGTGGATAACACTTTAATGCCATTGCAAGTGTAAAAATGAATTCTCCTATAAATAACCAGGCTGTGATGACAGGCCCTAAAATAAAGTAAGAAAATACATTAAAAACTAAAAAAGAAATCATCACAGTTTTAAACCATAATGGACTGCGCCCTAAGAAATATTTTAACATTGATATTTTAATTTTTAATGTGGTTCAGATAATTTATAACCTTTATTATTTAACACTATTTATGGCTCCATTAAAATGAGTTGTTGTCCATTTCCAATAATCAACTTTGCATTAGGAGATTTTGATAACTCTCTATAGGCTTCAATGGTTTTGTATTGAATAATTTGAGGAGTTAATCCTTCAGATATAATTTTATTAGCATCTCTAATTCCTTCAGCTTCTATTATTCTTCTAGATGCTTCTTGTTTTTCCTTTTGCAAAATAAATTCCATCCGTTGAGCATCCTGCTCTGCTTGCAGCTTTTCTTCTATAGCTTTATATAAACCTTCGGGAAGCTGAATACTTTTCATTAGAACCGCCTCAATAACAAAACCTCGATTACCGATAATTTTCATCATTTGTTCTTTAATGGCATTTTCAATTTCAAATCGATTACCAGTATGCATGTCTTTTGCCATGTACCTGGCGGTTACATCTGCAGCAGAAGCACGAAAGACAGGAAGTATTATTGTAGATTCATAATCCATACCAATTTCCCCTATAATTTGAGTTGCTTTATTTTTCTCGACATGGTATAAAATGGAAATATCAGCACTAATATTTAAACCTTCTTTAGAAGGTAAATCAAGTTTAACTTCTAAATTTTTTGTTCTAATAGCAACAACTATTATTTTACTTGCAAATGGATTGTAGAGTTGAGCGCCTGGCTCAATGATGTTTTCATTTATCTTTCCAACTGTTCTCTTTACTCCAACATTTCCTTGGCGAATAGTCACACAACTGTTTAATATGAGAAATGATAAACTAAGAACAAGAACTTTTAATACATGATTCATAGCTTAAATATTTTACATAAAAATACATAAGTCTTGCTTTATATTTAACGTATAATGTATTAAAATGCATTATATGTTGTATAAATTCATTTTAATCCCATCTCTGGTTACATAAAAATTAGTGACTTGCTTAAAAAGGCTTATTTGAAGTTATTTCTTAAGAACTAATGACTTGTGCAACGGTTACCGTTGCTGCAGACAGTTTTTCATTCAGACCATATTGGCTCTATATTCCAATCATTTAAAAACCCCAATTTATATATTGGAATATTAGGGTTATCTGCTATTAAAGCTAATATCTTTCTTGTAATCTGATGGTTTGGAGAAATTTTATTGCATAAAAATATCATTGATGATATTATCAAAAATGGTTTTTTTGTTTGGACTGGTCTTAATGGATTTTGAAACCATACATCCATAGGGTTATTTAGATTACCTATTGGTCTTTTAACCATATTTCTACTCCATAGCCTTGAGTGATGGGCGATTAAATTTCTAGCGTAAACTATCGCTTCTAACCAACTTGAAAGCTCACTATGAAGGTTTAATCCCATCTGTTTAGCTATAATTGATTTCTCTGGTAATTGATGGTTTAAGTTCTTATAAAATTTTGATAATGTTCCCATAGAGGCAATTTCCATTATCTTCCACGACTCCGCATCTACTCCTGGTTGCTTTCGCTTGTGCTCTTTTATAAATATCTCTTGACTATATCCAAATTCTCGCTGTAGATGTTCAATATTTTTTTCATGTATTACATTGTCAACAAATAAATCATTTCTTAAGTACCAAGTTGGACCATACTCCATAGAAAGATGATAAATCATTTTAGTTCTCAATCCAATTTCAATTCTTTCGATAGCATCGAATAGAATCAATCTTAAATGCCTATCAAAATTGTACCTTTCAATA
The DNA here is from genome assembly GCA_964410855.1 of uncultured Flavobacteriales bacterium. GTDB lineage: Bacteria > Bacteroidota > Bacteroidia > Flavobacteriales_E > Vicingaceae > JAVJQS01. The sequence goes on from CAYPJC010000065.1 coordinate 8,462, forward strand.
ACATCTTCAAAATATGTATTAGGTTGAAAAGAATGAGAAACTCTATCTTGTTGCATATCCCACCAATATCCTTTAAGACGGTAATAGCTTATATTACCTAGAAAATGAGGTGCTAAAGTTTC
>CAYPJC010000065.1:8598-8854 GCA_964410855.1 uncultured Flavobacteriales bacterium
CCTCTATCTTTAAGAAGTTGAATTTGGTCTGCTATGCTTCTTGCTACTTTATTCGCCATAGCTATAAAAAAAAATGACCCGAGTGCAGTTCTTATGGTATGCAACACGGGTACTGTTAAGACAAAGTTAGTAAAATTTAATTAATTCAAATTTTAGTCAGTTTAGATAATTGTCTACAACATTTTGTGTATGTGGCGTGTGCCACAGCAGTTGTTTGAAATTCGAAGATAGTGAAAAAGCGAAAAGCACTGAACGT
>CAYPJC010000066.1:0-8719 GCA_964410855.1 uncultured Flavobacteriales bacterium
CTATTTTTTTTATTTATAATCTCTTCAATAGTAATTTTTAATTTCTTTGAGTCAGCGACAAGTGAAGACTCCAAAAAACCTTTTGAATTGACCGTATCACCAAACCAATCTCTTAATTCATTTTGCATCCAATCAACTATTGGCGAATTAAAGCCTATTTTTGATTTTCTCCATGTCACCTCTTTCGGCATAAATGGATCCATTGCATCTCTTATAAGCTTTTTTGTATATCCATGTCCAAATTTACTACTATATGGAAGTGAATTTACATAACTAACAATTCGATGATCCATGAATGGCATTCTAATTTCGACACTATTCATCATCGAATATCGATCGTAATTTCTTAACAATGTTGGTAAAATAGTTTCATGGAAAATTACATATAATTCTTGCGAAAAATTATCTAGGTTTCTAAAGTTTTTATGCTTACTATCTAATGATTTACACCCTTTTCCTGTCATTTTCCTTAGCAGTTTTTTTATCATAAACTTTGAATAAAGTTCAAAATTACTTTTTTGTGTGTTTTGAGAGAAAGAACCCAGCGACTCTTGATGTGTGTTCAAAATATCTTGAATCTTACTGATATTAGCTCCACTACCCCACAATGCCTCTAATATATGTCCATACCCACTAAATAACTCATCGGCTCCATGCCCATCCAGAGTAACAGTAACTCCATTTTTCTTTACTGCCTCGTATGTCATAACCATAGGTAGAGGACTCGTTAGGTACAATTCTTCAAACATATATAAATAATGGTCTAATTTATCCCATTGTTTTAATGGATCAATTTTCACATACGTAGCATTTACCCCGATATTATCTGACGCCAACCCCGCATAATAAGACTCATCCATAGGTGTTCCTGGGAAACTTGCAACAAAAGCATGTTGCCAATCTTTAGAGCCATAATCTACCTTATTATTTGCAATATGCGCCATTGTGGAAATTGTGGCACTACTATCCAGCCCACCACTCAATGCAGTTCCTATCGGGACATCAGATCGCATTCTAATCTTACAAGCATCTATAAATAGGTCTCTAAATTCCTCTACTTGTTCTTCGTATGAATCAGCTACATCAACTAAACTATCTAATGTATTCCAGTATCGAGTAAACGTTATTTTTTTATTGCTATATATTGCACTATGTCCTGCGGGAAACCTTTTTATTCCATCAACTAAACACTGTTCTGTAGACTCATATAAGAAAATATTATCTCTCATCCACTCAAAATTCTTAGCAGCCATTATTTTTTCTAAGAAAGGGAATATTGCCTTCATTTCAGATGCAAAAATCAACCTATCTTTTATTTGTGCATAAAATAGAGGCTTCTTACCAAATCTATCTCGTGATAAAAACAACTCTTTTGTTTTTCTATCCCAAATGGCGAAAGCCCACATTCCATTAAATCGATGTACACAAGATTCACCCCACTGTATAAATGCATTCAAAAGAACCTCCGTGTCAGAGGTTGACTGGAATATATAGCCCAAACTAACAAGCTCTTTTTTTATTTCTAAGAAATTATATATTTCCCCATTAAAAACTATGGTGTATCTATGTGAATAATCAAGCATTGGTTGATGTCCACTGCTTGACAAATCGATAATACTTAACCTTCTATGTCCAAGTATTATGTCATTATTAATATTTTCAATACCATAATCATCTGGCCCCCTATGAGTTATTGTATCAAGTGCTTTTTTAAAGAATGTCTTCTCAATTGCTGGGATAGCCCCTAAAATTCCACACATAATTTCTAAATTACCCTTCCAATTAAATCCAATTCTTATTTTTTAATTTATCATGAATTTCTAAAGATACTTTTAACATATCTATTTCTATTCCTTCATCCCAAGATTTCTTATATACCAGTTTATTTGATAATTTCCGTATAACTCGGGGAAATAATTGCACCATATTCCACAGCCCATTTGGGAAAGATAATAACAGAGTAACCAACATAATAGTTTTTGGAGAAATGCCATTTATATTTATGATACTTTCAAAAGTTGATAAGTACTTATTACTATCACCTTTTTTTATAGCACTAAACAATATTACTTTAAACGCCTTTGACTTTAATACACTATTTAATAAGGTCGTTCCTAGCCTTGGTGTTGACATAAAAGCTTGCCAAAAATAAATAGGAAGACTTCCAAATGAAAAGTCTCCAGCTAACTCATGATATTGAATTTTACTTTCCTTTATTTTGCTCTTGTATTCAGCTCTCAGCTCCTCAAGTTCTTTTATATTGTTTTTATCTGCTTTTTCTACATCACTAAAAGTTGCCATTCCTGCACTCTTTGGAGATGAACCAACCCAACCCAATGGAATATAAGATTTTAGATATTCTTTTTCTAAACTGCATGCAATTGCAGCCAAATTTGCATCCTGAGGATGACAGGAAAATACTTTACCCTCTTGTTTAGAGCGCGCTTCATCTAATAACCCTTTATGAAAAATGGCTGTTGTATACATTTGAGGTAATTCAAAATAATCTTGTAATCCAAGTAGTGCCTTTAGAGCTTGATATTTAAAATTATGCACTCTTGTTTTATTCTCAGCATAATATCCCACAGCTATATCGCCATAAACATACTCACAACCTTGCCAAAAAAAATAAGCCCTTGAAGACATAATTGTTCTCAGTCCTTTTTCCTGTGCTTGTTCAGTCAGCCTATCCGCCAATTGAAAAAAGTAAGGTTGCAACCCGTCATCTTGCCCTACAAATATCTGCCATTCACCTTTAGCATGAGATAAAGCCCATTCCCAGTGCTCCGTCATACTCATCGATTCGGGTGGGTATATTATTTCTATATTAGGATGGTTTAAACTTTGTAAAAATTCTTGCGATCCATCAGTAGAATGATCGTCACTTAGTATTAATTCATAATCCTCGTAGTCTTGACTAATTATGGTTTCGATACATGTAGGTAAGTACTTAATCCCATTATATGATGGAATAATAATAGAGTACCTAGGGCTATTCGTATTCAAACTGTTTCTTACCTCTTTAAATATGTCTTTATCTTTTTTGCTATCGTATATTGCCAGCTACCACGTGGTAAAAGGTAGCTTATCAAGTGACTCTTCTTTATTTTATTTAACTCAAAAGAAATATCATTCCATTTTAAATCAATCTTCTCTTTATTTATTTTTTCTAATTCAATTTTATTTTTATTCGAGACCCGAACCTTTAAAACATACTGATAAACAAAAGAGTGAGGATCTTGTTTAATATACCGTTTAATTAATGCGGGGGCTTTTATGTTATTTTGTGAGAAATAGGCAACTTTAGGTTTACATTCCTCTATTTCCAAGCCTAATCGAGTCATCATTTCAGCAATTGATTTGTATGTATAAAACTTAATATGTGTCTTATCTAAAATGCCCGTATCAGTATAGGTAAATTCATCATTCAAAAGCCCTAGTTTAATATCGCAAAATGCTACATTAGGCAGTGATATAATCAAGTTACCGTTAACATTTAAAAGCTTCATTAAAAACACAAGAACCTGTTCTGGATCTAGTAGATGCTCCAGAATATCCAATACTGCTATTGAGTCAAAGTAAGTAAAATATCTCTCATATTCTTGTTCATTAAAGTTGTTTAAGTTTATTTGATAAATCGATTTATAGACACCCAAGCTAGATGCAATAGTAATACTTCCAGTATCATACTCCATCCCATACACATTACAGTTCTTACTAGAAAGTAATTTACCAAAGTCACCACAAGCACAACCAACATCTAAAACGGTACTATTTTCGACCGTATAGTTATAAGCTATTACTCTAACATCATTTTGCTCTTTTATATCTAACTCTACCTTATACACTTTAGATCTATTTTCTATATTTCTATTACTCAACTTTTTTCCTCTTAAAAATCCTCTCTAATTCAATAAAATCTATTTCGCCTATATCGCTGTAAAAGATGTCTATATTAGATTTTATCTCCCCAGGAGAAAGATCATTTAGGCTCATATTCATAAGTCTAATAATAATATCGTTGCTAAATCTATATTTGATTACCTTAGCGGGTACACCACCCACAATTGCGTATGGAGGAACATCTGTAGTTACCACAGCACCTGATGCAACTACAGCGCCTTTTCCAATTTTTACACCAGAATGTATTAATGCTTGGTTACCAATCCATACCTCATCCTCAATAATAATAGAGCCTTTTGAGTTCATATCTTTTGGACATGACATTTCAAAAAAAATTGATTTAAGCGGAAAGGTTGTAAATGTAGCAAGTTGGTGATGCTCATGTAAAAAGAATTTAACATCACTTGAAATAGATACAAAATTACCTATTTTTAATTTATCTTTTGTATTAGCATGATCATAAGCAATAAGATCAAGCTCACCATAACTATAGCTTCCAGCAGAAACCATATTCAAGGGGAACATCCTTTTAGGAATGATTGAGTTATGGTTGTTTTGCGTACGAAATAACGCGTGGAATTTACGCCATTTATATTTATTTACAAATCTCTGAATTATTTTTTCTAGTTGTTTCAACATTAACAATTCGTCTTCTAATAATTTGTTATGAAAAATCATGAGTGTTTCCATATTAGTTCTACACAGGAACTAATCGAGCCATCAAGTCGCACATAAGTTCGTCCAAGGACTTTCCTGTAATTAATGCGCTTTGAACGGCTCGAATGGTATATGAGTTGATGCGAGCAATTCTTTTCAAAAACAATAATGGATTAACAAAACCACCCTCATTTCTGGCTCTTTCCTGCCTTTTTTCAAGGTATTTTGTATACTTTTTATCCGATGGATGAATCAACTCAGGATCTTGTGTTTTTGAAATTTCTTCACAAACACGCATTAAATTATAAGCCATAGTGGTGAGGCGCATTTGATTGTTGAGTGACTTAACTGAAGAAGACCAAGCTTTTTTCTCTTTCAAGTTACTCTTGTTGTTATTGTAGGCTTTTTCAATGCTCCAGCGCTTGTAGTAGAGAGTGGCAATAGTCCCTGGATTTATTGATTTCGGTAACGTCGATACAAAACGATGCAACTTTTGTGTTTCAGGGTCACGATAATGGACGACATTAAACCTTACCCCCTGATTTTCATAAATACTGTAATCTTCAATGCCCGTGTTGATGGCGTTATTGGCATCAAAGGCTATGGATTCAATCCAAGTTGCCACTGAATTCTCTTTTAATACGGAGATCATGTGCTTTTGATGACTTTTTTGTTTTGCCCACCAATGAGAGTCTGTGACGGCTTTATCATACACATAAAGATTTTTTTCTGAGGGACTACACTGATTATTTTGGTGATCAATATGATCGCGTAAAATAGGGAGTTCATGATGTCGTTTTGTGCCATTGGTAATGCAACACTTCGGTCTAAGTAATCCATTTCTGAGGTTCATGGCATAAATAAACCCAGCGGCATAGACTTTTCCATTAGCTCCTTTGGGGGTATGACAGGCATGGTCAATAAAATGACCATCAGCAGCCTCTACCTTATAGTCATCAAGTTCAGGGAATGATTTAAGATAATCAATGCCTGAGCTGGCTAAGTGCTGACAGTGAATTATATAGCTTTGGCGTTCGATGGCCTCAAGCATGTGGGTACGTCTTGAAGACTTCAGTGATTTAAAGTAAGTTGAATGAGGTAGGAATTCTCCATGAACTTCTTCTGTGGTTTGTATAAAGTGGCGACCACTGTCAACGGCACTAATACAGCGTAATAGTCCGAGACGGATAAAGTCGATGTCAGTCATTTCAGGACATGATCTTTGCCATATAGGGTGACGTTCTGCTGCTAATGATTTTTCCATACTTTCATTGCAATGAGCCGATAGGTAATCATTTAAGGAGAGGTTATTGACCATGGGAGGCGTCCATTTTTAGGGTGAAAAATGGGAAAATTTCAAAAATTTCTTCGACAATTGCAAGTCTTTTTTTATCTAATTTTCATGTTTTTTAAACCTTCGTCTCCTTTATCGCTGGCAGCATATTTTGTAAAATATGAAGAAATGCGTCTTGGCGGGCTTTAGAGTCCTAGTTTTCAGGATGTTTCCTTCCAGGCTTATGTTTTAATGGGAACACTCATGTGAAAAATCTTTTAATTTTTTTGAATACTTTATTAATAAGCGGTGTTTTATTATATTTGCTGCCACCCATAGAAACCCAGGATTTATAATTTTTATTCCAGCTCTCATTTTGCAATCCATTCCAAAATTTTGGCTGACCGAAGGCATGAATAATCATTGCATTGCTTGCTAGCTCTGCATTGTTCGGGTGGGGTGAATATACTTTACGATCAATTGGCTCAATCTTTAATTTAAACTCTTGAATCATAAAATCAAATATTGCTTGTTCTGGTAAACGAAGACTATCTGCATATTTAGCCAATGCTTCATAACAAAAATCATACATTTTATTATAATCTTTCAAGTGGTCTTGAAAAACAAATACTGCTGCGGCAATTGCCTCAACATTCATATTATAATCAGTAATGCCGCTGTGAAGCTGCCCTCTCACTTTTGCGCCACTAGGCATCATTTTTATGCCTGATTCACACCAAGCGAACAGCTCAGATATATCTTGTTGAATAACCACATCTGAATCTGTTAATAAAACATTTGAATACTCATCCAGAAGCTTCAAGCATTCAAACTTAGCAAATACCATTTTTGTAAAGCAAGCTATTGTATCTTGATTAAATATAGATTCATCTTTAATTGGAAAATTATATAATATAAAACGTGTGGGTAAAATAGAACTTAATAAACGTTGATCTTTACTGCTAATACCATCATGTAAAATAACTATTTCATCCGCAATATTTGGTGATATTGCCTTCAAATTTAACATCACACATGCAACTGAAAAAGTTAGGTTTGATGATAACGTAAATACAATAGCTCTATCTTTTTTCATTTTTCATTTCTGCCAATATATTGTTTTTGTATCCATAATGAATCTGATTGTACTCCATCTACTGAAAGTTTAAAATCAATTAATAAAAAACCTCTTTGAGTCAGATATTTTTCCATATCACAATAGAGTTTTTGATCCTCCCAATATTGCTTGTATTCACCTTCTGTTTGTATAACCTTTACTTTTTGTAATTCTTTCCCAAATCCCTCTAAAACTTCATAATTAACACCTTCAACATCTATTTTCAAAAAATCTATTTCTACAATTTTATTATTTTTCATAAAAGAATCCATTCTTATCATCTCTACATTAACTTCAATAAAGTTTTCTGTATTGGTTGTTAAGCCATTTTTAAGAGAGGATATACCTGTATTATCATACTCATTATTTTCAATATCAATTGCATTAAAATTGACCATTCCTTGCGCATTAGAAACCGCTTGTTCAAAACTATTGAAATTATACATTTTTTTTAATTCTTTAAAAATCTGAGGGTGTGGCTCAAAGATATAAACGTTTTTCTCATCTATATCAAAACTTCTCCTTAAAAATTCTGCATCTTGAGCAAAGTTAGCACCTATTTCAAAGATATTTTTAGGGGTGAAGTTACAAAAATTTTCGATTAAATCTACATAATATTGCATTGAAGTTCCATCACTTACTGCATTCTTATGTGTTTTTATTTTTATTTTAGGCTTTAGTTTAATCGTAATTGTAGTATTTGTTACCTTTTCTAGTTGACTAACTATTTTTTTAATACTATTTTTAATAAACTCCATCTTTTTTCCTTTAATACATTACTTACAAGACCTTAATCATGAAATAATTTTGTTTTTTTATATAAAACACCTATCAATATAAGCTGAGCCATATAAGCTGTAACCAATGTGACACTTATAGCTCCAAGTGCCCCATATATTGGTATTAGAATATAGTTTAAACTTATATTTATAACCACTACAAAAACGGTAATAAACAAGCTCCATTTTGTAATATTTTCTATTACTATTACTTTACTTAAAACAAACAGAGCAACATAGGGCAACCCTGTCCATATATACACTGCCAAATAAAACCCTGCATCTTTAAATTGTTCGCCATATAACATCCAAATAATATAGTTAGATGAAACTGTAATTACTACAGCAAAAGGAATCGCAAAACAACTCATATATTTAACAGTATCAAAGACCCTTTTACGATACAAAATTAAATTATACTTATGAGCCAAAATAATTGCTGGAAAAATAGAATTACCAACAATAACAGGAATAACAAACCAAATTTCAGCAATCTTAACTGCTGCTGCATAATTCCCAACGACCTCAAAATCAACCATATTTCCAAGCATAACTTGATCTATTCTCATATTTATCATCGAAGCAATACTTACCAAAATCAGAGGCCAAGAATCTTTTAGCAAATTATGAGCTACTTTTTTATCAAACTGCCAGCGGCGGGCAAAGCGTTTGTTATACCGATAAACGAAAAGAAAACCACAGGCTAAAACCAAGCTATCAAACAAAATAACGTAGGCAAAAGAAAGTAAAGGCGCTTCATTTAAAATGAGGGCTACTTTAATCAAGCTGGAAATAAGTAAACTGAATATATTGGTATAGACTACATATTTACTGAGGACTTTAGCTTGAAAATAAAAATCAATGACGCTAAAGCTTTGGAATACCGTAGCAGAGGCAATCACAAAGACCAATAACGTAGTTAGGCTATCTTGATGGGATAACTTTACTGCAACGGTGAGTGCTATTAAAACCAGTAATGCCCCGATGAGT